>JAPYRM010000098.1 GCA_029941175.1 Halobacteriales archaeon | reverse complement strand
ATGGTGCACCACCATCAGATCCGCCCCGATACTTGCAGCATCTTCTATAGTTTCCATAGATGCATCCTCTGCAAAAACAACATGGTCGACCGTTCCACTTCCCAATCCAATCTGAAGCCCATTTGCACTAGAATCAATCTCTTCAAACCTTTCAGTACCTAGAAGTTCATCAAGACGTTCTACGAATTCTTTTGTTTTCATTTTATGTTTATGTCCATCCCTATTGTAATAATGATTCCCCTGTCATTTCCGACGGCTTTTCTATTCCTAACAGGTCTAGTATCGTCGGAGATATATCCGATAAACCTCCTCCCTTTCTAATCTCCTTTTTACTTAGATCTCCTTCTAGTCCTATACAAATGCATGGCGCAGGATTAAACGTATGACTCGTAAGAGGATCCTTTTTCGTTCCCATTTCTTCTGCATTTCCATGATCTGCAATCACTATAATTTTAGTTTTCCTTTTTCTAAGGAATTCTACCAATTTACCCAATTCTTCATCAACTACCTCTACTGATTTAACGGTCGCATCAAACACACCCGTATGGCCCACCATATCTGGATTTGCATAGTTAAGAATCAAGACATTGGGATCTTTTTCTTCAATAATTTTTATCGCAGTTTCTGTTAACTTTCTAGCATTCATTTCCGGCTGCTGATCATAGGTAGGGACTTTTGGACTCGGGATCATTTTTCTAATTTCACCTTTCCATACTTCTTCCCTACCACCGTTCAAAAAGTAAGTAACATGAGCATATTTTTCAGTTTCTGCAATTCTCAACTGAGTAAGACCTTCTTCTGATAATATTTCTCCTATGGTATTCTGAGGTTTCGCAGTAGGGAATGCAACTGGGAATTTATAACCTTCATCATAATTTGACATAGTCAGAATATTCTTCGAAGATTCCTTTTCTGAAAAATATTTCATCATAGTTTTTTTACACATTAGAGACATCTGTCGCATACGATCTGCACGGAAATTGGTCATAAGAATAACATCTCCTCTCACAAAAAAATCACCATTTTCTATTACTGTAGGTTTGATAAATTCATCAGTTTCCCCCCGAGTATATGCATCTTCAATAGCCACCAAACCCGATTTGGCCCCATAGCCTGATTTCCCTTCCACAATGGCACTATGGGCTTGTAAAGTTCTTTCTGTATTCCCATCCCTATCCATCGCATAATATCTTCCTGTAATTGTGGCAATTTTTCCAGTCCTTCTTTTTCCAATTACCTTTTCGAGTCTAGATACGTATCGCTTTGAACTCTTCGGCGGTGTATCTCGTCCATCTGTAATCACGTGAGTTGCCACCTCTACTCCATTTTTCGAAGCCATTTCTATGATTGCATGGATGTGGGAATCATCCGAATGAACTCCAGCATCACTTAATAATCCTATTACGTGAACTCTATTCCCTGTGGATTTTACTTTTTCAAAAGCTACTCTTAATACCCCATTTTGAAAAAAAGATCCATTTTCAATCGCTCTATTAATCTGCATATGTTCTTGTTCTATAATTCTTCCCACGCCTATTGTTAAATGACCCACTTTAGAATTTCCCACACCCCCTTCTGGGAGGCCAACAGACCTCCCCCCTGTTTCTAGAGTTCCATATTTTCCATCCAAACACAACCGATCAAACACAGGCGTGTTCGCGGCTCTAATCGCATTTCCTTCTTTAACATCCGAAATCCCCCATCCATCTAGGATGATTAAAGCGACGTCCATAAACACAACAAGTCATGGATACACAACTATTCATCGTTGCAATTTGCCACCACGTTTTAATCATCGAAGTATTATCTACTTACACGTGACACTTCCTTCATCTCTCCCCTCTCGACTAAAAACTTTCCTCGATTCCCTACCTGCGATGGAGTATTATTCGGATACCACTAACGAATCTGCTTCTTCTATTTGGGAACTTCTAAACCCTCTTAAAAATGAAAAAGAAGAGACCATACTCCAACCCATTGATTCCAAACTTTATATAAAAACGTTTCCTATTAGAGACGCACCTTCTATTGAACCTCCCTTTCCCACACAAAATGCGGTAGATTCTGGGACGCTTTATGTGCCTTTCACAAACGGAATGTCATTGGCGTATTCTCGTGCAGTCATGGCTACAGAGCCCACCGATAAAAAACTTCATAGTTCAGATACAGTAACGATGTGCTACCACACATCCGACCTATTAGCACCCGATCTCTGTAGCGATTTATTCAATATACCTGATTCTCCTGACAACACTATGATCATGACTAAGCTTTCCAATCCCCCAAACGAAAATGAGATACTTGAAAGTGTTCTACATGCAACTGCTCTGTATCTATCTGAAGGAAGCCACGCACTCAAATGGGCGAATTCTGTCAAAGATATACTAATTCTAGATGGTCCAATTTTCCCAGTAGCTCTGTTAGGCTGGCATCATTTCAACACCGCTCTGGAAAACTTTCTATTTGCAAACGGTCCTTCTAGACGTGCATTAAAAGCATATATCGACCTAATCGATTCATTTGTCAAACCTATTATTGCCGATGAACCTTCTCCCCCTTTGATCGGATTTGTAAAAAGGCCCCGTTCAACGACGATCAAATCCACATTCAACCGCCTACCCTCTAAAATGAATTCATTTATTTGGCCCCACGATTCTTCGTTCTTCAAACAAATATTGAGTTCTCATGTGTCCCCGCAAGTACGAAAAAGAGCGACCACGAATAATTCAGATTTGGTCTATACAAATTGGTTTATCTCTAAAAGTGGAATTGCGTCTCTGTTTGGGAACTTTCTCATTGATCATGAATTCAGTGGGGTAGCTCGTCCAGATCACTCCGCTTATGGCCTAACATTTTTTATGATCTATGACCCAAGAATCGATGTAGTTTTCCGCGTAGAATCTCCCTATGCATTTTCTCGTAATCCCTCTATGCGTGAAAAAATTGAAAATTTCATATTTAAAGAAATGGCAATACACAAAGGAACTCTCTCGACAATCAACAAAGCTGACCATCTATCGCGTATGTCAAATCCTGAAAAAGAAAGTATCGGAAAGCTACTAGCAGCTCATTTCCATACTCGTATAGATGTAAACTACAATTGCATTCGTTGGGGGAGTAGTAGTATGGACCAACTCGGATACCGGGATTTGTAAGTATTATACCTCTGAGAAACATATAGTCCCATCACATGAACCCAGAATCTCTCCCTGACCCTAACTTGGGACCATTTTTTGACGACTCGTTAGTGGGCATTTTGACCTCCACCGATAGGGGACTTTCTATAGGACTAGATCCCAAAGCTAACTCACTTTATGCTCTCATAACTCAAGAAGAAAGAGACTCTCTTCGTTTGGGACACTTCCTCGATGTCCCCTTTTTTGATGAGGAAAACTTCAATGAAACTCTTCTTTGCAAAATCATCGAAGTTTTCTATCATAATGAGTTCCCGCACGAGTTTGGTACCTTTGACGCGTCAAATCTTCTGGCAGAGGATTTAAACCAAGGCCACAAGCAGATCTATGAAGGCGATTATAACTTCATAGCAAAACTTGAACCACTTTCTATCGTCCATCATGGCCCATCGGTAGATGAAGAGGGGAACGTGATGGT
>JAPYRM010000097.1 GCA_029941175.1 Halobacteriales archaeon | reverse complement strand
GGAGTGGGGTGTCATATCAGCAGTTTATGCTGATTTTATTGGCACCCGTTTCTACCACCTGAGTATTTACTTTGTTTATTCCTTACCTAGCAAAACGTCAGACCATTTCTCCATTATTTCTTTTTTCAATTTAGGAGATGCTTCTGCAACTTTTGCAAAACTATCTTTTTGTTCATATGGTATGCATGCATCAACCATAATCCTAGAATTAAGCGGAACATATTCGTCTACTTCTGGAACCGATTTATGTGCCCATCCTCCATCTGAGATTTCAATGTCTCTTGCGGGAAGGCATCTAGACGCCATTGCCCATGCAACTTGATTTAAATCAGTGATATCAATATCTTCATCCACTACAATTGTCCACCTGTTAGATTGACCCCCCGCTCTACAGTGGGCTGCTATGTGCGCCGTTTGTCGTGGGTGTCCTGGATATCTATTTTTAATACTAACAATATTGAATAATCGTGATCCACCTGCCTCTGTTCTCCACACTCCCGTTACACCTGGAACTCCTGCGGCCTCAATTTGATCCCATAAGTTCGCAGATCGAGTTAGGCTCTTGTGATAGGAATAATCGTAAGGGGGTTTTGCAGGAACTGCACATGCCATTATTGGGTTGTTTCGGTGATATAATGCCTCCACTCTCACTAGCGGTTCCGGAACTGGGTCTCTTCCATAATACCCCGCCCATTCCCCAAATGGCCCCTCAACTTTGGTTTCCATTCCTTTTCCCTTCCAGGAACTTTCTATCTCGGTTTCTCCAGAATGTATCCAACCCTCTATCGCTATTTCCGCATTCGCGGGGAGTGGCATTCCTGTAACCGGGCCCTTTACCACTGGAAATGGTTCCCCCATCACCGCTCCTGTTGGCTCATATTCTCCCCATTCAGTTTCATGATGGAGGCCAATGGATGCGAATATGAACAAAGTGGGATCTTGGCCAAATGTTGCTGCTATTGGCATGGGTTCCTCACTATTCTCAAAATGATCCATGATGTCCAACCATGCATGTTTTCCTTCTACTACAAACGCGCCTAAATGATTCTGGTCAAAGACTTGCATTCTATATGTTCCTAGATTTATCCGTCCTTCTAGAATACTTTGAGTTATAATGCAATCTGCAGTTCCTATGAATCTCCCCCCATCTAATTCATGATGCATCGGGACTGGTAATTTAAGCAAATCTATTTCTTCCCCTTTGAAAATATTTTCCATGAGCGGGGCTTTCTTTTCACTAATAAATTTAGGCCCCATCCCTTCCAACTTCTCAATTTCTTTCGACCGAATTCGATAATCTTTTATGAATTCTATCGGATTGCTATACTTCGGTTCCATCCCATATGCTATTGCAGCCCTATTAGCCGAATTGGTTTGTCCATAAAATGTCCTATATCCCTTTGGATAGTCTGGAATCTCATCAAACAGTAATGCCGGCGCAGGTTTTTCGTGAGTACTACAAATCAAATGAGAAATATTGCTCATCTCTAAATCCCAATGTGCTCCCGATATGCGCTTCAACTCTCCTATTGAATCCACCTTCTCGATGAATTTCCTTAACCCAAAAGGACCTTCTAATTTACTATCGTTCATATTTTTTTAATAATAACCCAAACTATAAAATTTTTTACTCTATTTCTATCTCTTTGGTCTCAAAACGTTCTTCGATTTTTGGACATGTTATCACTAGAATTCCATTTCTATATTTTGCCTTCACCAATTCCGAATTCCCAATTCCTGGAAGTACAACCTGTTCACTAATTTCGAGATCTATATTTTTTGCACTAATTAAAAGAACAAATCCATTACATTTAACGGATATCTCTTCTTTTTCAAACCCCTGCAAATCTACAGTGATTATCATCTCATCTGAAAATTCTTGAATATCTATTTGAACACCAGGGCCACTTTGCATTTGTCCCCCATCTTCAATTGAACCTATTATGGAGCCCATCATCGCTTGAATCTCTTCAAAAATATCTTCGAAAGAATCATCAAATTCGCGCATTTTACACTTTGACAAAAGTTATGTACTGGCTTAAGTTTTACATTACGATTTATTCTATCTACTCAAACCCATGCCCATTGTCCTGTCTGTTAATTCCATACTCTCTTCACTGCCACACTCATTTACCACTGCGCGAATCGCATCTATATTTTCAGGCACTACATCTGCTTCTTGGTGTATCGCTTGGAATAGGTACATTTCTTTGCTGTCAACTGAGATCGATTCTTTCCAAACACAATTTTCCCACAAATCCCCTCGTGGACGTCCCAAATCTAGAGCCAATTCTTTCAGCCCTGCAATCCCCTTTATCCCTTCTTCTGCAGCAACCATGTGGATCCTAGATTCTCCAGACAACAATTCACATATATCTGCCTTTTCTGCATCTCCTTTTAATGTTATGTTTACAACATGAACGTGCATTAGTGTTGTAGGGATTTTCAGTGCAAGTGTGTCTATGTTTATGTTTGGAAGGACGCTCTTGACGTCCGGACCATGGTGGGATGGGAGGTATACCGGATCTAGAATCACATCATTAATGGGTCCTCTTCCCGATTGTCCTGGGTCTGCCCCTCTGCGGACCAATGTAGCACGCACCTTTTCAATTCCATATACTTCTTCTATGGGGGTCAGCAATCTAGCCAAACCGGTCGAATTACATGAAACAACCCTCACCAAACTCTTCCCGATCGAGTTTTCAAAGTTGGCTCTTGCATTAAAACTAGACTCAACCGCATTTTTTGACTCCCCTCCTTGTACTATCGCGGGGACTCCTACTTTCTTATATAATTCATAATTCTTAACCCCCATCCCCGATGGGGTCGCATCTACTACTATATCTGCACCGTCTAACATTTCTTTTACGGTGCCTTCAACTTTTATCCCCGCTTCTAAAAATGATTTCTTTGATTATTTTACCACATACAATGGGTATTTTTTCCCCACTGCGGTTATGGCTTCATGATTTGGTCTAGTTTTTGAAACTCCTATCAATTTCATGTCTGGCTGTTGAACTATTGCATCTGCAACTCGTTTGCCTATTGTACCATATCCATTAACAGCAACATTGATCATATGTCCGAAGTCCATTTCTATCAAGAAAACGATTTCGGGGCAATGTTTGTAACATTTAGACCTTGTATTCCATTATAAAAGGCTATCTAAGTTGGTATTAATTATGTTGATATGCCTCTCAAACAAGCCTCTTTCACAGCACTTTCTCAGTGCATGGGAATTCAACCGGGAGAGTCTTGCCTCATAATCACCGATTCTGTCTGCAAAGACATCGGAGAGTGTCTTTACGAGGTAGCTTTGGACCTCACCACTGATGTTGCCCTACTTCTTTATCCTCCCGGAAATCAACACGGAGAAGAGCCACCTCCTGACGTAGCTGCTGCCATGCTAGAATATGACATTTTTCTAGCCGCAACTAGCAAGAGCATCACTCACACTAGGGCTAGAACCGCCGCCACCGCTTCTGGGGCCCGTGGCGCAACCTTGCCAGGAATAACTCCCGAAGTAATGATTAATGGTTTATCTTCCAATTATGATGCAATTCGATCAACATGCGACAATTTAATCCACGCTCTTGAAGGCTCTAACACTATACATTTAACATCTAATTCGGGAACTGACATTGAGTTCGATCTAGGCTCTCGCAGTTGGAATTCGGATCATGGTATAAATCACAATCCCGGGGATTTTTCTAATCTGCCTGCAGGAGAAGTATATATC
>JAPYRM010000096.1 GCA_029941175.1 Halobacteriales archaeon | reverse complement strand
ATACAATACAGAACCACGTAACATCCATTTCCGAGCAAGTAACTGCAACGCGTGAGGAATCAATTAACGCCCTCACAAATTCTTTTTTAACTTGGTCTAATGCAGAAAAGGGGACTTGGACCTCGATAGAGCTAAAACAAGCAAAAAAAATAGCACAGGAAATATTTTCTTCTAAGGTCTGGACAAACAGAACCTAGCATAAAAGGATAAATTCCTCGAATCCATTGATTCCATATGAAGTGCACCAAGTGTGACCAAGATGCAATCATTTTCACACCTTATTCTGGATCTCATCTCTGCTCCACCCATTTTATCAATTCAATCGAACGTAGGGTTCGTCATAGAATCCGGGCCGATGGATTGATCACTGGGTCCACCGAAAAATCCCCCTCCCAATGGGTTATTGGGGTTTCAGGAGGAAAGGATTCTGCGGTATTAACTTATATTTTGCACAATATGCTAGACAAGGATCCCCGAGTACAACTAACTGCTTTGACAATAAACGAAGGGATTTCAGGGTATCGGGACGAAAGTCTGGAAGTTTCCAAAGAACTGACCAAATCCCTGGGCATTCGTCATGAAATTTTCAGCTATATTGATGAATTTGGAATTGACATGGACGAAGTTGTTGAAAAAGACCCATTAAACCTCAATGCTTGCTCTTATTGTGGCGTTTTTAGAAGAAACCTTCTTGACACGGGAGCAAACAAACTCAATGCGGATAAATTATTCACAGGTCATAATCTAGATGATGAATCCCAAACTGCAATGATGAATTTTCTCTCTGGCGACGTATCGAGAATAACAAAACATTTCGATGCTTCACTGGCACCATTCTCACAAAGAACAGCAACCGAATTTATCCCACGTTCGAAGCCTCTTAGGGACATCCCCGAAAAAGAAATTGCATTATATGCATATGTCATGGATATTCCATTCTATGATGGTGACTGCCCTTATGCGGTGAACTCGTTCCGTGGGGAGATAAGAAAACTAATCTTAGGTCTAGAGGACAATCACCCTGGTATTCGCCATTCTATAATGGCAGGTTATGAAGAATTCGCTTCTATCGCATCATCCCATCATCAATCTTACAAAGAATCTTCTCTACAACATTGTATAAAATGTGGTTCTCTTACTACTCAAAAAATCTGTCAGAAATGTGTTTTCGTAGAAGCCGTTAAAGCTGTCTAACGAATAACATCTAGTCCATTCACTTGTTCTATCTCGCGTCTGCCTCCATCAGACCAGCGGGTATCACCATCTGCGAGACTTCTAATCGGTGCGCTTTGCATCTTTGAAGATGGTCCCAACACTTGGGCACTTTGCACACCTGTCATAATCGCCAATACACGAACTTTTCCTTTATAATCATCCTCCACTCTTGCACCCCATATGACATTTGCAGTTGGATCGAGTCGTTCTGTGATACTATCTGCAATACCTTCTGCCTCTTTCAGAGTTAGGTCTGGTCCACCTGTTATGTGAACCAATGCACCAGAAGCGCCTCTATAATCTACATCCAGCAACGGATGATTCATAGCGTCTCGGACAACTTCTTCTGTTTTATTTTTGTCCTGTGTTTCTCCAACGAGCATCACTGCAACACCTCCTGAAGACATGACAGCTGCCATGTCCGCATAATCGAGATTGATCAATGATGGCTGGGTTATTGTTTCGGAAATGCCTTTGACAGTTTCTGCTATGATTTGATCCATCACTGAAAATGCTTTTCCAATTGGTAAATTGGGTACATAGTCTAAGAGTCTATTATTGTCTAATACAATTATAGAATCTGCACTTTCTCGTAATGCTTCTAATCCTTCTTCTGCCTTGACAGTCCTAGCACGTTCGATATTGAATGGAGTGGATACCATTCCAATGACTATTGCTCCTTGTTCTTTTGCAATCCTACAGACTACAGGGGCAGCACCCGTTCCAGTTCCCCCTCCCATGCCCGCGGTCACAAAGACCAAATCTGCTCCGCCTAGTACTTCTTTCACAGTTCCAGCAGCCATCTCGGTCGCGCGCTCTCCCATAGTCGGATCGCCACCGGCCCCTAGTCCATTTGTCAATGATTTACCCACAAGAATTTTCGTGTCGGCTTCTATCATTTTTAAGTGCTGTTTATCTGTGTTTATCGCAACAGTCTCGGCACCGTGAATTCCTATATTATATAGTCTGTTGATGGTGTTATTTCCCGCTCCACCACATCCCACGACAACGATGCGTGGTTCTCCAAATTCCTCATCCCGAAGGTATGATTTCTTTGCCCTTTCTTTTTCTTCGTTTTGTAATGCTTCCTGTACAATATCTAGCATAGTTTATACCCTCACCCATGGCCTTGAATCACTAAATTCATATGGCACTTCGTTTTCTCTTAACATTTCACGGATGGCAGATCGAATTGCTTCGCTTCTGTTAGGGAATTCTCCCCTTTCCACCATTTGTTCTACTTCTGCTATTTGTTGTTTCGGAATTCTAAGTGTTATTCGTTCCATTTTGGTTATTCTCCCCGTGTTTTGTAAGACGGAAAGTCATCAGGTGTACGACAACCCCCTGGACGGACTATGACACATTGTCTTATTTCTGTCCCCCATAGGGTATTCATTCGTCTTACGTGGGTGTACCTTATCGTATCTTCTATATAAAGTTTTCTGTATTTTGTACTACAAATGTAAACTATTTCTGTTTTTTTATCTTTGTTTTTTTATATATTATTTCTATTTTTCAGCATATATAACTTACTTTTTTTCTATTTTATCTACAAAATATCTGTTTTCTTCGTATGACGGAGATTTCTTTTTTACACCACATTTTTGATAAATTGTATTACAACATATGGTCCTCTCTTTGTTCTTCGTCCGACTTATTGATCCATTCTTTATCTCTGTATGACAATGGTTAAATCACAAAAAACACTATAGTGCAGTACACCGGCTTTAACTCAGCCTGGTAGAGTGGTCGACTGTAGATCGACATGTCCCCTGTTCAAATCGGGGAAGCCGGATATTCTCTGCGAATTTAGTTCCCAATCGCAAACGATAAACACTAAACAGCAGTAACCGTGATTGTTGCCGAGTTAGCCTAGCCCGGCCAAGGCGGTCGCCTCGAAAGCGACTGTCCAATAGGACACGGGAGTTCGAATCTCCCACTCGGCGTAATAAAACGAAGTTCTACACTTCGTCAAAAAACCACAAACAGCACAGAAAACATATGCCACCTTTGCACATATCCCGTAGAGAAGCAATATTGGGTTTAATCACTACGATGACTGGGTGTATTGTAGAAACTGGTCCTTTGACCGAGACACCGGGGGGATATGAGCCTAGTTATTCAAAGGCTTCGACCCCCGCAACCACTCCTGAATCAACTCCAACAGCTACTCCTGAAGCAACTCCAACAGCTACTCCTGAAGCAACTCCAACAGCTACTCCTGAAGCAACCCCTACTGCCACTCCCGAGAAAGATTTGAGTAACCCCTATGGTACTTATGAAATTCTAGTGGCGTACGAAAACCCCGGATCAACCCCGCCAAGTGACTTTACATATGAGGGTATAATCGAAGATTCAATTGCATATTGGAACAGTGTCAAGAGTACTCTTCCATATCCTTTTTTGTTAAAATATACTGAAGAAAGATCAGATGCACATATTTTAATCCAATTCCAAAACCCCAGTGTATGTGGTGACGTGTATGGCCAGGAACTTATAGGATGCGCACAGGTTATACATGCAGGATCTCAACAACC
>JAPYRM010000095.1 GCA_029941175.1 Halobacteriales archaeon | reverse complement strand
CTCTTAACTGTGCTATCGTAGGTGGAATCTGCAGCCCAGAAATTCTATCAAATGCTCTACTTTCCCCCTCTAGTAAAAATGACCCTTCTATCAGAGAAGAAGTATTTTTTGCTGTTGGAGAGGCTCTCTCTTTACTTGCTAATTCTTACCTAGAGTCTGGGGCAGATGGAATCGCAATTCTCGCACCAGATGGGATGCCCATCTCTGATCCTCTTCACACACAATCACTTTCCCCCTTGCCCAATATCCTTGCACATTACGAAGCCTTCGGAGCAATAATCACTCGAGAGACTTCTCCCGTTCAGATCAAAGCTGCAGCGGATCTTGGGTTCGATTTGATAACTGGATCAACTTCTTCCCCTGAAGAATCGATAGAATCTGCACAAGTTTCTGGTATTCATTTTGGTCTTGGAATCCCATCTCCCATTTTCTCCTCCGAAAAAGAATCAATCCAGACATTCGTTAACTCTTTTCCTAACAATACACTCTTATCTAGCGAGTGGACTATCCCATCTTCAGTTTCACCCGAAACCATCCATGATTTGATGGGTTCTCTTTAATCTTCTTTGTAAATCCCTCTAATTATCATTTCGAGATATCCGATTTTTTGGATCCTATAATTCCATTTCCAAGAGCGTCTACTCGTAAAAGAGTCCCCTCTACCACTGGTATTGTGGTATCCATCGATTCAATTATAGCTGGTCCATTTACAATTGCTCCTCTCTGTAATTTTTCAAATATGAATATTGGAGTAATGATCTTCTCGCCTCCCCATATCACTTCTCGCTCTCCTATTCTGGCAGAAGATGGATCTTCCCCTCCACACTTTCCCTCCGTAAACACAGATATTGGTGCCTCTCCTCTAGCATGAAGTCTTAATGTAGCAAGCTCATTCTTCTTTCTCTTTTCATCCACCGAGACAAACTCATCCATTCTTCCGTCTGGGTCATAGCTTATCGCATCTATATCAAATTTTATCTCCTCTAAAGAAAATCCCTCAGATCTCATGTCTTTCTCTGCATCCATTTTCATTTGTCCAATCAATGTCTCTACATTCGATTTTTCCCAGAGTGGCCTTGTGTATGTATGAAGGATGCCCATCATTGATTCCCCAAATGCAGAGAAAATAGCCGAATGTGGAGTAACTATCATCCTCTTTATTTCCTTTTCTTTAACCAACCCTGTCATGTGCATTGGCCCTGCCCCTCCATAAGCCACAATAGTGTCGATACCCTTTGAATCCATTCCAGCTATTGCATTCTTTATTTTTTGTTCAACTTTGATAATTACCTTCTCCGCCGCTTCCTCCGCTGTATTTTTCTTCCCCACTGCTACGTGCTCTTCAATCGCTTTCCGAGCCTTATCCACTGATAATTCTAATCTTCCCCCCAGGAAAAATTCTGAATTTATTCGTCCCAAAACTACATCTGCATCAGTTACAGTCGCCATTTTTCCACCTTTGCCAAAACAAGCCGGACCTGGATTTCCACCCACTGATTCTGGACCTATCTGGATTTTTCCTTGTTCTATTTTTACTATTGAACCTCCTCCTGCTCCTATTGTTTGAACTGCTATTGCAGGAATATGTGTTGGCAATCCTTCTATTTCATGACTCAGCTCAAATGGAAGTTCTCCATTTTTCACAATGCTTAGATCTAAACTAGTGCCTCCCATGTCTGCTCCAATAATGTCTGTCTGATATTCCTCAGAGAGGGCTTTAACCCCAAAGACTCCTGCAACCGGACCCGAATTCAAAGTGTCTATTGCTCTCGTTTTAGCTACTGCTGCAACACCCCCACTAGAGTGACCAATGAATAAAGGTCTATTATATGAGTGAGATCTTATTTTATCTTCTGCCCTATACAATGAAACTTTCATCGGACGATGAATATATGCATTTCCCACGGCTGTATTCAATCTACGATAATCATCTGGACGAGACGAAACCTCAAACGAAGTCAATGTAGGGACCGATCCCAAATAGTGACGGGGGTATTCTTCTTGAATCAACCTTTTTACTTCTCTCTCATTGGAATTGTTCCAATAGCTATTTTCCAACGAAATAACTATCATTCTCGCACCAGACTCTTGCAACCTTTTTACAGCTTTCAACGTTTGGTCCTCTTTTGGTCCTCTGATCAATTTTCCTTCTATGTCAATTTCTTCTTCTATCCCTTCTATCAAGTTTGGCTTAACAAAATAATCATTAACTTTGAATTCACCCTCCACTGAATAGAGTTTTTCCTCTTGCCCAGAAGTAACTAGTAATCCAATTTGCATTCCCTTCTTTTCTATAATGGCATTCGTCCCCATCGTAGTAGAAAACCTAACCATACTAGCCTTAGCTAAAAATTCAGATAGATCTGTTCCCATTTTTTCAGCTCCTCTTTCAATACACTCCATAAAACCAACTGTCAAATCGTGTCCCGTAGTTGGAACTTTAGCAGAAAATAATTTATCGCCCCATACAAAAAATCCATCTGTAAATGTTCCCCCCACGTCAATATTTATCGTAATCAGATCTTTTTTCATTTACGCTTTTCACCCCACTTGTTCTCTCTTCTGTCCACTCTCCTCTTATATTCTTGCTTTCTTTGTTACTAGTTTGTCCACTTCTCTTTTGCCACTTTCTTTACGAACTACTTTTGCTCCACACACTCTTATGGTACTTCAATGACCCAGGGCCTTTTTGACCTTCGAGATTGCGACGCGAATGGCCGAATTGGACACTTCACAGTTCCTAGATCCAATGTTGTAGTTGAAACCCCTGCGCTTCTTCCTGTGATAAATCTAAAATTACAAACTATTTCTCCATCAGATCTTGCTTCTAAGTTCGATGTTCAAATCCTCATAACCAATTCTTATATCATACATCAAAATACTAACTTGCATGCTGAAGCCATTGAGAAAGGCCTCCACAAACTCTTAGATTTTCCCGGTGCCATTATGACCGATTCAGGATCTTTCCAACTAGCAGAATATGGGAATGTAGACGTTACCACTTCTGAAATTATTCATTTCCAGGATGCCATAGGTTCTGACATCGCAACGCCTCTTGATATCCCAACTCCTCCAGATGCCCCCTACGACCTTGCCCAGCTAGACCTGGAAACCACTTTCGAACGATTGGAACTATCCAAATCACTAGTCGATGGTGATATGCTAATTTCTGCTCCTATTCAAGGTTCTACTCATCTCGATTTAAGAGAGCAATCCGCTATCGATGCCTATGCCCTTGGACTTGATGTTTTTCCTATTGGGGCTGCCGTACCTTTGCTTACCCAATATCGGTTTAAGGACGTTGTTGATATAATAATGGCCACTAAACGCGGCCTCGGACTTGATGCTATTGTTCATCTTTTTGGAGCTGGCCATCCCATGATGTTTGCTATGGCAGTTGCTGCAGGCTGTGACTTATTCGATTCTGCTGCTTATGCACTGTACGCTAGACGTGGATCCTATCTCACCACTCAGGGAACAAAACAACTTGTAGATCTAGATCATTTCCCTTGCCATTGTCCAGTGTGTTCTACTTATACGCCCTCTGAACTCCGGAACATGTCCCAATTAGAGTGCGAATCTCTACTAGCGGAGCATAATCTTTACGTCAGTTTCGGTGAACTAAATAGGATTAAAGTTGCAATAAAAGAGGGAAATCTTCTCGAATTAGTTGAACTTAGATCTGCATCTCATCCTGCCATGCTCGAAGGGTGCCGAGCACTATTTCAATATTCTAATCAACTTGAAAGGCAAGACCCATC
>JAPYRM010000094.1 GCA_029941175.1 Halobacteriales archaeon | reverse complement strand
TTTGTAAAGTGGTTTAATAGAAGAGAATCGAAAACTTCGGGAGAAAATCTTCGCAGAGTGTTGTTGATTCCAGATATATTCACAAACTATACTCGTCCTGAAGCAGGTGTGGCTGCCACCAGAGTTTTGGAAGCTGCTGGAGTTTCTATCCAGATAGCAAGGGGGATTACAGATACTGGAAGGGCTTCGTATTCAAAGGGGTTCATAGAGAACGCTAGAAAAATAGCTAAGAAAAATGTGGAAATATTAGCACCTTTTGTGGAAGAGGGATGGGACATAGTTATAATAGAACCGTCAGAAGCAGAGATGGTTTCGGCAGATTATCTAGACTTGCTTAGAGGAGAAGATGTTCTAAACGTTTCAAAGAATACATATGATATTTGCGAATATGTAGATCGTTTTGGAAGTATAGAACAATATAAAGAACCAAAAGAGCATTTGATATACCATGGTCACTGTCATCAGAAGGCATCTGACAAATCAAAACATGCGGTGAATATACTTAGAAAGGCAGGGTACACGGTTGACGACATTAATTCGGGTTGCTGTGGGATGGCAGGATCATTTGGGTATGAAGCAGAGCATATTTCTATGAGCAAATCTATCGGTCAGGTTTTATTCGATCAAATAAATTCGAAATCAGAGGGAACGTTAGTTACGAGTGGTGCTTCGTGCAGGGCACAGTTGGCAAGTCATTTTTTGGACGAACCGGTCCATCCAATTGAAAAACTATCAGAAATATTAGTAGCTTGAAAGTGACTAATTAGAATGGAACTTCGGGGTAATCTTGGTCCCCCCCTTGAGGTCCAAATGGGTCGAAATCATATCCAGATCCCGAGGTTGCGTAAACTTCATTGATTTCAGGTATTTCCATTACCAATCTGTGACGAATGGCCTGAATGGTCATGGGAGAAATACCACAGCCGCTGCACAGTCCTCCAAGTCTAATCCAAACTTCTCCAGTATCCTCGTTTAAATCCTCGATCGCTGCATCTCCACCGTGCATTGCGATTTGAGGAAAGTTTCGGGTGAGAAATAGAGAAATCTTACTTCGTACATCAGAGGTGTCTGCTTCTGTAGACATAGTAGTGGTTATTTATTTGAGTTCAGTGGACATATTCTTATCTAAACTAGTTTTTCGGGAGGATGGTGTTTTCATAAAGCTTTTTCATCATCGTGGAGTGTTATAGATCATGAGAGGAATTCTTGAGATGGTGGAGGGCTTTATTTCTAAGGATCAGGTGCTGGTCCTGTTATATCCATCTGTCGCAGAATATGAAAAATATGTGGAAAGCATAGATCGGAGGGTGGTGGTAGTTGGGAGAGAGAATGTGTGGGGCGCAGAGTCGTTTGTCGAACTTCCATTGGAATTCGAAGATGTTAAAGAAAAAATTCGTTTTAGTCTAGAAGGGGCGATTCGGAATGGAATGATTTCGGATGGGGACGAGGTAGTTTGCATTTCTAAGTTGTTTTCTAATGAATTGGATTCGTTTATGAGGATTCGGGTGGAAGAATCTCAGTTGAATTCCGGAATATACGCATTATTCTTGAGTTCTAAATCGGATGCAGGGGTAATTAGAGATGTGTTGGAATTAGTGATCGAGCTGGGAAAAAAGGGACAAAATGGAGAACCAGTTGGGGCATTGTTTACAGTGGGGGATGCGGGAAAGGTAATGAATAAGTCTTGTCCTTTATCATACAATCCGTTTGAGAAATCCCACGTTCACGTGGGAGATTCGATCGTTAATGTCATGCTAAAGGAATTTTCGCGACTAGATGGTGCTTTTGTTATTTCAGATGAAGGAAAAATTGTGGCTGCGTATAGGTATTTAGAAGCATCTTCGGAGGGGATAAATATTCCAAAAGGTTTAGGCACGAGACATATGGCAGGGGCTGCCATAACTAAAGGTACAAGTGCCGTTTCAATTGTTCTCTCAGAATCCGATGGTTTGATTAGATGTTTTAAAAGTGGAGAGTTAGTTTTAGAGGTAGATCCAGAGGCATACTGATATGGAAATTGGAGAACAAGTTCTGGCACTCCTTTCGGAGGAGATAGTATTAATCTCATTTTTGCTGATAATGGGTGCAGTCGTGGCGCAAGTGATTGCTCGTGGAAGTAAAAAAATACTCGAAAAAATTGGAATTCCAAAAGCAGTAGAAGGAACTTCTCTGGAAAGGGCAATGGGAAAAATGGGAACGTCTACTGTTGTCATGATTTCAAAAATAAGTATGTGGTTGATCATAGGAGGAACCATTTTGGTAGCATTAACCTTGTTAGACGTAAATTATAGTCAACAGGTTGTGGACGTCACTGCAGATATTTTCCCGTCTGTATTTACTTCTCTAATAATATTTTTAGCAGGAATTGTATTAGGAGACAAGGCAGAGATTGTAGTTTCGAGGAGTTTAAGAGGTATAAAATTACCAGAAGTTGGGATCATTCCGAAGATAGCAAAATATAGTGTGATATATATTTCAGTTTTGATAGTTCTAGGGCAACTAGATGTTGCTACAAATGCACTTGTGGTTCTTTTAGGAGTGTATGCACTATCCATAGTGGCATTTTCTTCAGTGGCATTTTCAGATATGTTAAAATCTACTGCAGCGGGACTGTACCTTGTACTTACACAACCGTATGTTATTGGAGATGAAATAAGAGTGGGAAATGTAAAAGGAATTGTTCAAGAAATAACAATGCTCGTGACGCGGGTGGAATCAGAAAACGAGGAATGTATGATACCTAATGATCGTGTGTTTCGAGAGGGTGTGGCGAGAAAAATTAATCGGGAGTAGACAATATTTTTGCAGGGACACCGACGACAATTGAATCGTCAGGAATATCTTTGGTTACGACAGAATTTGCACCCACTTGGACGTCGTTTCCAATGTGGATCCCGGGTAGAATTATTGAACCCGCCCCGATCATAGTACGCTCACCAATAATGACTTCTCCAATACGACATTCGTCTTGGAGGAATTCGTGGCAAAGGATTGTTGCATCATAGCCAATAATAGTATTGTCACCTATCGTTATTAATTCAGGCCAAAATACATCTGGAGTAGATTCTAGACCCCAAGAAACTCCGTGCCCGATGGTCACACCTATGCGTCGAAAAAGCCAGTTTTTTACTCTCAAACTGGGAGAATATCTGGCCAAGTAGATAATAGTGAAATTGAATGTTACTAATAGGGGATTTCTAAAAGAAGTCCACATCCAAAGTGAATTCTGAGCTCCAGGAGTTGGAAAACGTGTCAATCGCTGGTGGCGTGAAATTTCAAGTTGGTTTTTTAAAGGAGGCACAATGGGAATTGGGAATTAAATAATTTAACCTACTCGCTATAGGTAGTTGAATCGAGGTGTTCTGAGAGCATTTCAGAAAGGTAATCTGCAGCAGATAGATCTGAAAATTCGACATATCGGGCGATTTCTTGAAATGGAAGAGAGGAGGAGGTGGCGTCTATTTTTTGTTCTAAAATGATTGTTGGAATGCGACTGATACCATATTCTTCTACCAAAGGTCCTTGTTTTTTTCCACCGGGTAAACGGTTTACAGAATATTGTTCTATGCAATTGGGATTAATATTTGCGGCAGATAGGGCCGCAGAAAAGTCAGGTAATTGTGCCCTACAATCTTTACAGCCATCATCGCACCAAATTTTAAAAACAAAACTAGCATCTATTTTTGACAGTGTAGTTACAGTTTTCAGGTGATCTGAAGCGTTCCAAACGGGATTGGGGGCCATGGTGTCGAGAGTCATTGTAACTAAAGGAGGTCTTCAAGTGCTTTAATACACTCGTTAGATAGAGAG
>JAPYRM010000093.1 GCA_029941175.1 Halobacteriales archaeon | reverse complement strand
ATGGCCCAGGGATTACAGAAAAACAAATTCCAAAGGCATTTGCCAAATGACTTTATGGATCTAGATTTCATAGAAGGGAACAATCTAGAGGACAGCAAGGCATAGGAATTTCATCGGTGGTGCTCTATTCTCAATTAACGTCGGGAGAGCCGGTTAAGGTAACTAGTAGAACATCTAGTAAGAGTGAGGCCCAATATTTTGAATTGTTCATAAACACTGAAAAAAATGAACCGGAGATACGTACTCACAGAACGAAAGAATGGGATCGCCCTCATGGGACAAGGATTGCATTTACACTAGATGCAGACATGAGATCTAGAGTCCAATTGCACGAATACATAAGATATACTGCTATCGCGAACCCTCATGCGCGTTTAGAATTGGTTGAACCAAGGGGGCATTTTAAATTTGAAAGAAGTACGGAGGAAAAACCAGCTATAACTGAATCGATCCGTCCACATCCCCATGGCATTCAAGTAGGATATCTAATCAAAATGTGTGAGAATTTAGGGACAGAATCTATGTTGAAATTTTTGCAGGGAAGGTTTTCTAGCGTTGGGCAGAAAACTGCGAAGGAAATAATAAGTAAATTTAGAGATATGCACTATGGTAGAGAAATGAAATGGGAAGTCCCAGAGTTAAAGGGGATCAAAAATGAACTTGAATCTGGCTTTTCTTCGAAGGGGTTGCCAATTTTAAAAATGCCAACAAAAGCTATTGGTCGTATTAAAAATAGATTGGCAGAAAAGGACCAAATCACATATATAGAATTTGAAGATTTAATAAAAGAGAGTCTAAATTCAGTTGAAGATGCTCCAAAAGATAGATTGGATGGAGAAGCTCAAAAAGTTGTTAGAAATATTATTTGGAATAGATTTAAAGAGATCCAGATATTATATCTTATTGGATTGGTAGATAGGGTAACAGATTCTCGAAAAGAAGAAGAGTTAGTCCGAAAAGTTTCGAGTAAAATTGTACGCGTTTTACAGAGGAAAACATCTAGGGGCAGAATAACCAAAGATGGGTTAGAACAATGTATTTTAGAAATGAATGATAAAAATGATGGACGACCTATTGCATCTATTGGAGACGTTTCGAGGGAGAAGATAGTAAAAGAAATTTGGAATGAATTTAAAGTTATTGAAGATCCCATCCCAGGTATGTCAGTGCTTAAGAAGAATAAAAATGCTATGGCAGATTTAGTTATTGCAATGCAATTGACAGATGTAAGAGCACCTCCAACTAATTGTCTTTCTCCGATCGGAGTAGATAACATAGAATCAGGATTGCGTAAAGAAGTAGGTGCAGAATTCTTTTCATCAAATAGTCGTGAGGCAATAGCATATGGAGGAGATCCAATCGTAGTTGAAGCCGGGTTGGCATATGGTGGGGATTTGGAGAAAGAAAGTTCGATCGAGCTAGTTCGTTTTGCAAATAGAGTGCCACTAGTTTATCAACAAGGGGGATGTGCGATTACAGAAGTAGTAAGAGACATTGATTGGAGAAACTATGGATTGGACCAATCGAAGGGTAAAGGAATGCCAAGGGGGCCCATGAGTTTGGTAGTTCATGTAGCTTCAACAAACGTTCCATTTACAAGTGAATCGAAAGACGCAATAGCAAAAATTCCGGTGATAGAAATTGAAATTGAAAAGGCTATAAGAGATGTGTCTAGAAAACTCAAGAAATATCTACAGAAAAGAGATGCATTTCAAAAGCAAAAGTTGAAGCAAGATGCACTTTCATATATCATTCCTAAAATTGCAGAAAAAGTGGCAAAAATAACAGAAAGAGAAATGCCACCAATTGAACTAGTTCTTGCCAGAATAATAGGGAAGGTGGCTATTGCTCGTACTCGAAAGGAGGATGAAATAGAATTGATTATTAACAACTATACGGGTGAAAATTTAGAATTGGAGATAACAGAAATCGTATCTAGAATACCAACTGAAATTTCAGAAGGTTCCGTGGTAAATATAGGGAATGAATGGTTTATAAAATGGCTCCCAAATATTAAGAAAAATGAATCCAAAAAATTGTCGTACATGGTAGAAGATGGTGCAAAATTTGATATAGAAATCAAAGGGATTGAAAAAGAAAAAATGGTACTAGAAATATGAGTTCTAAAGGGCACAGAAAACTTACTGAAATTGCAGAGAAATTTTATGATCAATTTGCAGAAGGGAATGTTCCTTCAATGGAATTACCAACTAGGAATAAATCCAACATAGTATATGATGAAAATTTGAAAGTATGGGTATATGGAGAAAAGAATACGACTAGAATTGCAAACAATATAGGAGGAGCAAGGAAATTATTAAAAGCTGCGTTTACGATTGAATTTTTGACTAAACAGCTTAACGAAAATAGATCTTCTACGTTGAGAGAATTATACTATATATCAGAAAGTTGGAACGAAAAAGAAGCAAAATTTATGACACAGGACGAATCTAACCAACTAATTGAAGATCTAGAGATAGTGTCGGGAGTAAGGCGAGAAGATTTCCACATGCGTCCTGAAGAGTCGGGTGCGACTGTGATTGGTCCTCTTAAAATTAGAGAAAAAACGCGAAAAGGAGAACGAGAAATTCACTGTCAAGAAGATGTTGGAGAGGGTGGTTATCAAATTCCAGCAAATACAGATAGGATCAAATTTATAGACCACTCTGCGGACTTCGTTATGGCGGTTGAGACGGGGGGTATGCGAGACCGTCTAGTGGAAAATGGATTTGATGAAGATTATAATTCCATTGTTGTTCATTTGAAGGGACAACCCGCTCGGGCTACCAGGAGATTAATAAAGAGATTAAACGAAGAGCTTAATCTTCCAGTATTAGTTTTCACAGATGGAGATCCATGGAGTTATCGAATTTTTGGATCTGTTGCGTATGGGTCTGTCAAGAGTGCGCATTTAAGTCCAGAGCTTGCCACTCCTGCGGCACAATTTGTCGGGATCCAACCAGTAGACATTATAGAATATGACCTCCCCTCAGATCAATTGGCTGATGCAGATATAAATGCGTTAAAAAGCGAGCTTGATGATCCAAGATTCCAGAGTGAATATTGGACTAAACAGATAGAACTGCAGCTTGAATTGGGTAAAAAGGCAGAACAACAAGCACTAGCTTCTAGAGGTTTGGACTTCGTCACGGAAGAGTACTTACCCAAGAGACTTTCGGAAATGGGGATTATATAAATTGTCAATTATAAGCAAATAGGGACGTGTTCAATCCGGAAGTACCACAATAAGTGCACCCGAAAGTGCCTATTATAAGTCCCTGTTTACAATTGGGACAAGTTGATTTTCTCTGAATCATGAGTCTCTATAAATGTTCTTTTACTCAAGATTATATATATCCCCGCCTAGAGCGTGGTGAAAGTGAAAAGGAGTATACTGGGGCGTCCTTACAGCATAATTCAATTCTTTTAGCGTAGAGATCGGCCCCTCCCGGTGCGTTTATCCATATCGACTGGGTACACGATCCAATGGAACTTGTACAGTTTGCAAATCGATTGAAAGAAATAGAAGAGGAACCGTCAGATCTCTCGATTCGCGAACTAATAGTGAATATGTTCGGTGACGAAAATGTTGATATAAAAATTGTTGTTAGATTTCTTTTGGGGCGAGTCTTTCCTGCATGGGATGATCAAAAACTAGATATTGGACCTAGTCTTTGTTATAATGCGATAGCTTCTGCATCGGGTTCGGATATTACTGTTGGAGATATTGAAAATAGTTTGGCGAGTCTTGGCGAAATAGGGCTCGTTGCTGAAAAATATAACACAAGTGCTCAACGGGGATTGTTTTCATTTGGTTCAGAAGAGTCAACTGCAATGACATTGGCCGAATTGTACTCAGATCTATAC
>JAPYRM010000092.1 GCA_029941175.1 Halobacteriales archaeon | reverse complement strand
CATATGTGAACTCTGCCTTTCCGGTGACTTTTACGGGTCCGTCTTCTCGGAGGATGCTTTGGCCAACAATAGTCATCGAATCTGCATTTTTTGTACTATTTTCACTCATGAATGTCTATGTTAAATTGGCTCTCCTGCTTCTAGTCGTTCTCTCAGATACTTCACAGGCTCACTCGCGTAATCTTGTTCGTAATCTCCTTCGCAATTTATACCTGGAATTGGTGGGACCCAATCATAACTAAGTATGTCATCGGGATTCCCATATTTCGTAGCTAACGCCCGTATATCTGGATGATCTAGAGCTGTCAACCTTCCTTTGTCAATCACCCTATTCCAATCTCCCGTCGATCTTCGTTTCATATCCATTGTAACAAAATAATTATGCACGTGTATATGACCGAGTGGCAGATTATTCTTTGCCGCATAGTCTAAGTGTTCATCAATGTAGTGGCGCCTAGAACCAAATCCAAAATGAATTACTCCTGCCCTAGTGGTTTCTGGAAGGTTTGGGAATCTCCATGAGCTTTCAAACATATCTGAAGTTCTTCTAAATGCTTTAGGAAGTGTACAAAGTGCAGTATCACAATGCCAGAAAAAACCGTTGCTAGGATATCCTGGCCAATGCACCTCCTCATACTTTTCTCTAAGTGCGTCTATCCTTTTCCCATATTCGCCCCCACCTTCTACTTTTACCAACTTACCTCCTTCAAATGTAAGGTCCATATGCGGGAAAAAACCAGCATGATTAGCGGTACCTGAAATAGTACCTGTTACCCATCCAAATACTGGTGGTGCGTCTTGTGATAGGTATATGGGTTGATTTTGATCATCTCTACACCCACCCCTGCATTCCCCCACACAAGTCGCTTGCAACGGATCCATGTATAGGTGCCCAGATTGCCATGCCGTCATTTCCCATCTAGCCGCCTCATCAGGTGTGAGTTTAAATCTCAAATTCGTACCTTGTGGGTCTGTCATAGTCACTTCTTCTACATCTCCCAAAACTTCAATTATTTTCCTCTCAATTTCTATGAGTAATTCATCTGGAAGGTCCCAAGTTCTAGATTGAAACTCTTCCCAATTATTAAATTGCCAGTTATTCTTAAATTTATGGCTATGCTCTTCTAGAACACTAGCCTTTTGCGACCTTGCTCCTATGTCCCAATAAATTTTATTGTAGTTCGGATGCTCATCTAAAAATTTCTTTAAAGGCCCTGCGATATTCAGTCCACTTGCAAGATCTGCAGTTTCAGGCGACCCAGAAGCAATACCGTTTTCAAACATTTCTGCCTCTCTCCACCCTTCTTCAACTGTACTTTTCTGGTGTATCTCCCCAGTCAATTCTTCTGGGTATAGGAATCGAACCACGTCCGCGCCATCTATCTCGCAAGATTGCATAACTGCACGCTCAACATATTCGTTTTGATCTGGCAGCGATAGCACCAGTATGCAATCTCCCTCTTCTACGGGTCCCATGGCAGTTCTACCTCCTTTCTTTCTAGCAATTACTTTTGCTTTTTGAATGCACTCTTCCACGCTTGTTGGTTCTTCGTACGTTGGGGCTTTTGGTTCTGGATAATTATATTTCATTTTTCAACCTCCTTTTCATCCTTATTTAGTTTATAGTGGTTAATCAATCCCCCTGCCTCAAAAATGGATTGGATTTCTCTGGGCATAGACTCACCTTCTATTTCTACACCTGTGGTGTTATTCAAAATAATACCTGTATCTAGGTTAATTTCTATTTCATTTCCCTCTGAAACAAACTCTGTTATTCTTTTCGCTGTAATGACTGGAAGCCCAATCGCAATCGCATTTCGATAAAATATTCTTGAAAATGATTCTGCAACAACCCCCGACACTCCTGACAATTGCATGGCTATAGGTGCACTCTCTCTACTACTTCCGCATCCAAAATTTTTCCCTGCTACGACAATATCTCCCTTTTCAATTTCATCTGCAAATCCTGGTCTTACTGGGTCAAAAACATACTTGTAATCTATAGTAGATCCGTGTGTGTAGTCTGTAGGAATTATCGCGTCTGTACTTATATCATCTCCAAATACATACGCCACTCCCTTCATAATTTCCTCCTTGGATCTGTAATCATTCCTGTTATAGAAGATGCAGCTGCAGTAGCAACACTGGATAAATATATATCCGATTTATAACTCCCCATTCTGCCTCTAAAATTTCTATTCATTGCGGCAAGACACACTTCGCCTTCACCAATAATTCCCATTCCTCTTCCTACACAAGCTCCACAAGTAGAATTAGTCACAACTGCACCAGAATCTGTCAACACGTCTATAATTCCTCCTTTCAAAGCCCTAGAATATATGGCTCTAGATGCAGGTGTAACTATCAAGCGCATTCCCTTGGCAATTTGTTTCCCATTTAAAATCTCAGCTGCAATTTTTAAATCCTGAAATTTACCATTTGTACAAGAACCTATGAAAACCTGATCTAGTTTAATATTTTCCACATCTCCTACATCTACTACATTACCCACCTTATGAGGTGTAGAAATCTTGGGACTTATGCTGCCAACATCAACTTGATAAATCTCATCATACGATGCATCTGCATCTGCATCTCTCGATTTATATGGGATATCTGTACGTTTATTTATATAATCTGTCACCTTGGAATCTGTCGGAGTAAATCCAAATTTGGCTCCTAGCTCTACTGACATATTGGGGAACATGAATCTATCATCAAGTTCCATCGAATCAATTGGACCTCCTGTATATTCTATGGATTTATACTGTCCAAAATCAGTGCCATACTCTCCTGCGATATGGAGGATCAAATCTTTCGCACCAACCCATTTGTTAAATTCACCTTCAAATTCAAATTTAATAGTCTCTGGAACTCTTAGCCAAGTTTCTCCAGTCGCCAGTACATATGCCATTTCTGTATAACCCAAACCTGTTCCAGCTGCCCCAAAAGTACCGTGACTAGTGGTGTGAGAATCTGTTCCAACTACCAATTCACCCGGGCGAATATGTCCATATTCTGGAAGTATGTTATGTGATATTCCTGAACCAACATCATAGAAATTTTGAATTCCTGTTTCTTGTATAAATTTTCTAATAGATACTTTACTATCTGCATCAGCAACATGGTGTGACGGGGCTATATGGTCCATTACACAAACAATTTTAGACGTGTCCCATACGTTATCTACTTCCATTTCTTTAAAATAATCAATTATACTAGGGGTTCCCATATCATGGGCCATAGCCATATCAACTTTACAAATTATATGGTCTCCTGGCCAAACTTCTTCTAAGTCCGCCGAATTAGCAAGTATTTTTTCAGCAGTTGTGTGGCCATTCATATAATTCATAAGGTATATCCTATAAAATAATTTTGGAATATGCTGCCCCTATTAAATCAAAATTTCACCTATTAACCAGTTAATATCTATTCAATCCTATAATTTTTTCCGTAAGCAACATATGCTATTATAGCTGCAGATATCATCAAAACAATTACTAGTCCAAAAAAAGCAGTATCATAACTAAATTTCTCTGCAACAAATCCTATGTACGCTGGGCCCAATGCCCCTATCCCTGTCGCAGTCGTTTTAGCAGCCCCCAAATCACCTCCTCTATTTTTATCATCGATCATGTCTAGCATTAATGATTCTATGACCGGGGGCTGTGCCTTATAACCTATGGAAAATGCTATCACCGCTATCATAATGTATGCCGGAGTTGGTGCAATAACTAACCAAATCATTGCGAATACTGATAGTAGTAATCCCCCCAAAGCAACTTTTGGCCTTTCAAATTTATCTGAGATTTCACCTGCAACCGGTTTAATAATGATCCCTACTGCAAACAAAAAAGAAAACACAATCGTAGCTAGTTCTGGAG
>JAPYRM010000091.1 GCA_029941175.1 Halobacteriales archaeon | reverse complement strand
CTGCAATCCTGTGCAGTTCTTACTACTGTTAATATTGACGCTGGTTTTGTCGCAGGTGCACAAGCAGGGATGATCGCAAAATCAATCTCTCAAGCACGTACTCAAAAATAAAAATATTTACTGTCACGATCTCTTTTGAATTTTCCATCCAATAATTCCCATTGTTATCGATATAATCGTAGTAATTAATTGTAACTCTCTAAACCAATAAGGAATTTCGGGAAGTAAAACCCTCATTATAAACAACAAATCTGAAATTATTGGGATCTCTGAATTCCCAGAATCTATCTCTACGAATTCTCCTGGATTTTTTGTAGCAGTCTCCCACTCAAACCCCTCGCACTTTTCATCTTTGCATATCTCCTCTATCCCACTTATTTCTCCATATGGCAAACGATCAGCTTCATATGGTATATATTGTGTCCAAACCCCCCAGACAATTTCCCCTTGGGGATTTACTTCTATAATCCGTTTGTTCAGCGTATCTGTGATCAATATGTTCCCACTTGGTAATTTATCTGCATCCCTAGGCCAATTTAATTCAATTCCTCCTGCTTCATAAAGTGCCCAAACTGGCTTCCAATCCCCCAACTCATCCCTATGTAACTCTACAATCCTATTATTGTCGCTGTCTGCCACCAATATCTTTCCTTCACTTAACCATTGAGGGTTATGCTGGTGATTAAGTATACTTGGATCTCCACACTGGATATCCCCATCCCCATCTGTGTCTTCTAGTGCCCCCATCCTTTTGCAACTAGCGTCGTCATCATTCTCATAATCCTTATTTATAACTTCAACTACCCCTTCATTCCTATCGATTATCAAAATTTGATTAGCATTTCTCACTGAAACTAGATATCTATTTTCCCCAATCACATCCACATCATTTATGTGGAGCCAATCCCGTTTTGTAGGGTCTTTTGGTTCATCGTAAACCGTTTTAGCTTCCCAACTCCACGTAATCTCTCCTCCCCTCACCGTAAATATCCGTTCCATATCCATATCTGACATCAAGAATTCTCCCGAAGAAAGAAGACTGACTGCGTGAACTTCGCTATCTTTTCTAGTCCTAACTTCATAGCTGTACTCTTCAACTACTTTTGGCTCTTCCCCCACTTCTATAATCCTAAACCCCGTCCGTACACATTCTCCCGGGTTCAACTCACAATTTGAATAACCACCATGCATAAACCCCACTAGTATCTTTCCATCTTCTAGTACCGTGGCATCAAAGTAGCTATCAGCACTATCTTCTTTCCACTTCTGTTCCGCCCCCTCAAGTAGGTATACACTACCGAATTCATGCCACCCTGGACCTCCTCCTTGAGATCCCACTAGCGTCATCTTCTCTTGACTCGAATCTACGCCCATTACTGGCGCAAACAACAAACTCCCTACCATCATCAAGACAAACAAAACAATACCCACTACCATGATCGACCCCCCTTTGTCCTTCAAGTCCATTATCATACGAGGCACTGCAACTACTAAAATACCTTTTGATCTGTATCCTCGATTTAAAATTTTAACAATCGAACGTTATATATGTGTATATACCCAACCTCGTCCCATGTCACTATCTGACATGAGTAATAAACTTACTAACATACAGGAAGATTACGCAACTAAGCCCGTTCCTAAAAATAAACGGCGTAGTGCGTTTGGTACCCTAGTGGTATGGTCTGGTTGGACTATCAGTGTAACTGGCCTTATCGTAGGCGGAACAATTGGGGCAGGTTTGCCGCTTCGTGCGGCTATACCTGCCATTTTACTCGGAAATTTGATCCTCGCGGTTGTAGGATCTCTAAACGGTTATATCGGCATGAAAACTGGCCTTTCGACTTATATGCTCGCACAGTCACTTTTCGGAAAGTCCGGTTCCGTTATCATTTCCGTTTTTATCGGAATCATGGCTATGGGATTCGTAGGAGTATTCGCAGGACTCACTGGAAACTTCATCAATTCCCAAATAGCTTCTATCCCCGCAATAATTGGGGCCCTTGCATTCACCGTTTTGGTCGTTGCAACGGCCATTCACGGGTTTAGAGGGCTCGAAACTCTAAGTAAAGTTGCAGTGCCCGCACTATGGGTTTTCGCAATCGTAGGACTCCTAGCAGTTGGGTCCCAAGTCACAGGAGGATTAACTGGAATTTTCAATATATCTCCTTCTGGAGCATCCTTGACAATAGCCGGAGCTATGACTCTTGCAATCGCAACTTGGATCGCAGGGGCAACTATCACTGCTGACATTGGTAGATACGCTCAAAACCGAGACCACGTGCTCTTAGGAGCATTCGGAGGTTGGATAGCCGGAGCAGCATTTTTAGAGTGCATCGCAGCGGCCTTAGCCCTCGGAGTAGGTGATGGAAATTTGGTAGTTGTTATGGGTTCGATGGGAAGTCTCTTCGCACTCCTAGCATTCCTCGTCTTCGTATTGGCAATGTGGACTTCTGGAGATAACAATCTGTACAGCTTTTCCCTCGCATTCGCGAGTTTAAGCAACGTTGTCGGCGGAAGCCTAAAAGACGTCACAAAAGAAACTTGGGTTATCGTTGGTGGAGCTATTGTGTTCATCCTTGCAGCATTAGGGATCTACGGTCAATTTGTTCCTTTCTTGTTACTGATAGCAATCACTGTGCCACCCGTAGCAGGAATTTTCATTTCCCACTTCTACGTCTTAGGAAATATAGATAAGAAAATTAAAGCAGGAGCAGAAGGCATCAATACAACTGCATTTGCATCTTGGATACTTGCTAGTGGGTTTGGATACCTATCTGTCCCCGGGACGTTCCCCGGCCAAGGTCAAATTAGTATCGCAGCCCTCTCATCTGTGCCACTTCCAATAACTACATTAGTGCTTGCCATGGTACTATATGCAGTTCTAAACCGAGTGACAGCATAGATTTCGGGAAGTATATCTTTCTATTTTCTTGTTTTTCTCTCTTTATTGCTAGATATTTCCCCGACCCAATCTTTTCTAACTACACATTTCATGTTCTTCAATGACCAAACCATACCATGATACACCGAAAAAGAATATCCGAAGCTCTAATAGAAAACGATATAGATATAATCATTGCTTCTTCTCCTCAAAATGTTTTCTACCTTTCGGGCCTAGAAAGTCTCACTCAACGTTTGCTTGGTCAGAAAGCATTTGCAATTTGGCAAAAAGATCTATCCAATCCCATTCTCGTTCTACCCGCCGTTGATGCTAGTATAATAGTAGATACTAATATACCCTATAATTCGGCCTATACTTACGGTAATTTCTTCCTCTATGAAGGCACTGAACTTTCTCCATCCGACCGCGCCGTACAAAATATTAAAAACGAAAATAATTTTGAAAACCCAATCCTTGCTCTTCTATCTGCAATTAATTCCATCCCCCTTACTTCTGGTACAATTGCCATCGAAAAATCAGGATTATCTTTTTCTGAGATCGACGAGCTTACTCGCGGCATAGCTTTCAACATTGTACCTGCAGAAAATCTACTTTCTGAACTACGACAAACTAAAAATAAAAACGAAGTCAAACGTCTAAAAAAAGCAGTAGAAATCAACCAAAATGCCATTGAAAAAGCAATAACAATAGTTGAGCTTGGAATGACAGAACAAGCCCTAGCGAAATGTTATGAATCTGAACTCATTTCTCAGGGTGCATACCCACTTTTCACCGCAATTGGGTTTGGTTCCCATGGTGCATATCCCCATGCCGTTCCTGGGACCCGCACCCTCGAACGAGGAGATCTTATTCGGTTCGATGTTGGATGTACTTATGCTAACTATTCTTCTGATATAGCCAGAACCTTTTCTTTCGGAGAACCCGGACCCACTCTTCAGAAAAAATACGAAATTCTTAACGGTTCAATGGATCGTGGTATAGACCTACTCTGTGATGGAGTATCTACT
>JAPYRM010000090.1 GCA_029941175.1 Halobacteriales archaeon | reverse complement strand
ACCCTACTCGCTTCTGGATTACATTTCTATTGGGGCGCCCCCCGAATTTTATTGTATTACCAATATGGTGTTTTCTCGGATTGGAGGCCCTACGCACTTACCATCTCTGCAGTTACAATTTGGGCGGTTTTATTTATTTTTCGCGACCGTGCTTTTTCGAATCGAATTTATTTTTTCTGCTTGAGTCTTATGTCGATTCACATTGTGGGATATTGCACGTGGCACATTTTCGGACATCCGGTCTTTGACCCCATTACTGGAAATTTATTATTCCATCTCCACCCCCGTACTACATTTCTAACAATTCTTGAACATCTCCAATACGACCAATTTGCCCTTGCATCTATTATTTTTGAATTAAGTTCAGTGATATTATTTCTCTATTTAATTTTTAAACCAATCCCTTCGAAATAATAATTTATCAAGACTTATGTTCACGTGTTTTTAAATATCAGCGCAAAAAAGTAGTTGTATGATCATTAGCGGTTCTGCATCCACCTCTCTTGCAGCTTCCTTGTCTTCCCATTCCAAAATACCTCTTGGAAAAACTACTCATCAATTTTTTCCCGATGGAGAATTCGTGGTGCAAACAAATTTCCAAGGCGATCATGGAATCATAGTTGCAGCAACTCGTTCTGCATCCGATCATTTAGAACTTCTACAGCTTCAAGACGCGGTCCGAGAAGCTGGGGCAACGAACATAACCACGATTTTACCATATATGGGATATGCCCGCCAGGATACCGTTTTCGAATCCGGACAACCTCTATCGGCACGTGCGATGGCACGATCAATAGGAACTGGAACTGACAAAGTCATCATAGTAAATCCTCACAAAAATATAATATGTGATTATTTCGGTGTACCTGCAATTGCTCTTGATGCTTCTTCAATTCTGGCACAAACTCTACCCCTTGATTTAGAAAATCCTCTTTTCCTAGCACCCGACTCTGGAGCCATTTCATTAGCAGAATCCATCCGGGATTCTTATGGGGGCGGTGACACTGATTATTTCGAAAAAAAACGTATCTCTAGTACCGAAGTTCACATTTCTCCTAGCACCGTGGATGTAACCGGAAGAGATGTGATTTGTGTAGATGATATAATTTCTACTGGAACAACCACTAGTAAGTCTGCCAGCATCCTACACGACCGTGGGGCAAAAAAAATATTTGTCACTTGCATTCACGCAATACTCGTCGCAGGTGCACGAAAAATGTTATCTGATTCTGGAGTCGATGCTATCTACACAACCGATACCATTGTCACCCCCGAAACCAAAGTTTCTGTAGCTCCTTTGCTTGCTAAACTACTATAAAACACACACGGGACTGTGGTCTAGTCTGGTTATGACGTCACCTTGACATCCCCGAATACCCTCTCCCCATTCGAAACTTTGAATTGTCTTCAGAGGTTCCAGAAAACTACACGGGACTGTGGTCTAGTCTGGTTATGACGTCACCTTGACATGGTGGAGGTCCCCAGTTCAAATCTGGGCAGTCCCACTCTTTTATTTCTATTCAATTTTTATTTCTACGGGAATCCCTTCAACAATCCATTCTTTCATTCCCATTTCTTTCTTATCCGTTATCTCCGTCGCTCTAACTTCTTGCTTTATCAATTCTTCATGCAACATTATTAACTTCAAAATCCTTTCATCAGCAATCGAAATCGTAACTGAAATTTCTTGATCAACTATTAACTCCTGCTCTTTCCTCATTTCCTGTATTCTCCTAATTATCTCTCTGGTATACCCTTCCGATTCTATCTCTTCCGTCAGAGTCGTATCTATGTAGATAACTCCAAATTCACATGTAGACTTAGCAACATTTTCGGGGAATATCTCTCTAAATTCAAGCATTTCTTCGGTAATTAAAATTTCTTTGTTCAAACTCTCACTCAATACTTTAGATAACTCTCCTACATCTGGAGATTCCAATTCAATTTCATTTAGAATTGTAACAATTTCTCCCGTCAATTTACCATAAGCTGGACCAATCACGTTCATATGTCCTATGGCTGAATATTTGACATCAAAACCTTGTCCACCCGGTCGTATCAACTTTATTTCTTGCGCATTCACCCGCTCTGATAACAGTAACTTATATTTTTCTATAACTTCGCCAATCTTATCATTTTTTGCTCTTATTTCCACTCCACAAACTGGCCAACGTAGTTTCCTCCCAGATATTTGGCGCGCATGGGCTATTGACTCTTCTAGTATTCTTACTATCTCAATCTCTTCTTCTAATTTTTCATCTCGAAACTGAAGATCCACAACTGGGAAATCACACATATGCACTGTCAGTTTCTCATTTTTTCTCGTTAAATTTTGATAGATATCTTCTGCTATAAACGGAGCAAATGGGGCAAGTAATATCACTGCTTCCAACAACACATGATGAAGTGTTACATATGCAGCAGTTTTGTTATCTGTATCTGCATCTGTCCACATCCTCTCCCGAACAATTTTAATATAATATCTGGATATGTCCTCTACGATAAGATTGAGAATTGCATTTAAAGCTTGATCTTGTCTATATGATTCCCACCCCTCTTTTACAATTTTTTTAACTGTTTGCAAACGTGAAATAATCCATTTGTCTATAGTTTCCAATTCCACATCTTCTAAAGTGAAACTCTGTGGATCAAACCCATCAATTTTCATATATGGTATCGGAAATCTGAACACATTCCATAAAATGTTTAATCTACGACTCATCTCTTCAATTCCTTCCCACGAAAATCGCATATCTTCTCCTTGTGGGTTCACCGACAATAGAAATAGACGCATCGGGTCTGCGCCATACTTTTCTATAGCTTCTCTTGGGGATACAATATTTCCCAATGATTTGGACATTTTTCTCCCATCTTCAGCAAGAGCCCAACCATGCATGAGTACATTTTTATAGGGCGATTTTCCCATAGAAGCACTAGCCATACCTAGCTGAGACCAGAACCATCCTCTAGTTTGGTCATGCGCTTCCATAATTAGATCAGCTGGCCATACCGCCTCAAATTCTTCCTTTTTAGATGGATATCCTATCGTGCCCCATGTTGCAACCGACGAATCAATCCAAACGTCAAATACATCCGAAACTCTTGTATATTTTTTACCATTTTTAGTAATCGTAAGTTTATCTACAGTTGGCTTGTGCAAATCTATCTCTTGTGGGTCAATTTCTTGATCTACCAACTTAGCTAGCTCTTCTCTTGTCCCCACTACAATCATATCTCTAGATTCTTCTTCCAAACTAGCCCCCTCTGGCGTCCAGATTGGTATTGGTATTCCCCAATATCTCTGACGTGATACATTCCAATCTGGGGCCTCTTTGACAAATTCATAAAATCGATTATCTCTAGCCCATTCTGGATGCCAATCCGACTTAGCTATATTTTTAATAAGCTCCTCTTTTATTTCTGTTATCTTAATGAACCATTGATCTGTAACAATCTGAATTATGTTTGTATCACAACGCCAACACTTGCCATAATCATGAATGTATTTTTCCTCTGCAAGCAACAAACCTGACTTCTTCAAATCTGCAATAATCTCTTCATTTGCATCTTTAACAAATTTACCTTCATATTTTCCCGCATCTTTTGTATATATTCCATCAGTACCAACTGGACAGAATAACTCTAATCCTATCTCCTTTCCAGCACGGAAATCATCTTCCCCGTGCCCTGGAGCAGAATGAACTAACCCTGTTCTATCCACCTCCACAAAATCCGCCGAATAAACTCGTAGAGATCCATTCCCCCTCACATGGCGTGGAACCTCTTGATCAAGCGGATGTTTATACTTCCACCCTATCATGTCTTTTCCCTTTGATTCTTGTTCTACCTCAAAGCTATCATATTTGCCCTTTCCAATCACGTTCTCCACGAGTGACTTTTCTATCCAAAGTTTTTCCTTTATATTTCCTTTTACAGCCACAATCTTTTGATATGTGAAATCTTCATTTATAGCCACAAATGTGTTTGCTGGAAGGGTCCATGG
>JAPYRM010000089.1 GCA_029941175.1 Halobacteriales archaeon | reverse complement strand
GCATTGTTAAGTGATATCCACGTTGGATCTAAAAATTTCAGTTCTGAACTTTGGTCCGATTTTACAAGTTGGCTCAAAACACCCGAGGCAGAACCCATTGAGTATATTTTAATCGCGGGGGATTTGGTTGAAGGTGTTGGAGTCTACCCCGGACAAGACACCGACCTTGAGGTTATTAATATATATGAACAATACGATGCGTTTAATGAATGTTTAAAGGATATCTCTGGTGACATTTCTATGATTATGATACCTGGAAATCACGATGCAGTTCGGCTAGCAGAACCACAACCTGGATTTGATCTTGAGATTAAAAACATACTCTCTTCCTCCAACATTCACCTCACTTCCAACCCCTCCACTGTGACTGTAGAAGGGGTTCCAATCCTCATGTACCATGGGGTGTCCTTGGACGAGATAATCGCAGAAACACATTCCACTCAGGTTAGTTATGGTGCTCCTCATAATGCTATGATTCAACTCCTTAAAAAACGTCATTTGGCCCCTCAATTTGGATCAAGAACTAGAATCTCCCCCGAACAGAAAGATTATTTGGTTATTGATAAAATACCCTCAGTTTTTCATTCAGGACATGTCCATAAATTTGGGTATGGTAAATATCATAATGTATTGGTTATCAATTCTGGTTGCTGGCAATCCCAAACCGATTTCCAAAAACGGGCAAATATTACCCCTGATGTTGGATACGCACCCATCTTAGATTTAGATACTTTGAATTTAACTATCCGAAAATTTTCATAATTTCTTTCAATCAACTCCTCATTTCATGAAAAATACCGAATGATTCAAGTCTCTCCAACTTCCCTGATGGATGTATAGTGCGTGTAGTTGTAAAATTTGGAGGAACCAGTGTCGCCACTGGTGACCGCATCGATCGGGCAGCAACCTCTATCGCAAAGCTAGTCCATGAGGGGCATGAAGCAGTTGTAGTTGTAAGCGCAATGGGGTCCACTACTGATGATTTATTTGATCAAATAACATTTGAAGTAGACCCCTCCGACCAAGCAGAAATAGTTAGCATGGGGGAGCGAACCTCCGTGAGAATGTTGAAAGCCGCATTAACCTCTAAAGGTATCAATTCAATCTTTCTAGAGCCTCAACATCCCCACTGGCCAATCATTCTTGATGAAAATGGAATTGTATCTGTAGACGAAACCACATCTAGATCTGCAGATCTCCAGAACACACTCCACGACACAGTGCCTGTAGTCACTGGATTCCTAGCCGAAGACACTTCTGGGAATGTAACTACCCTCGGACGCGGGGGGAGCGATACCACTGCGGTCATGCTCGGCCATTATCTAAAAGCTGATGAAGTTGTAATCGTCACCGACGTTTCTGGCGTCATGACCGGAGACCCAAACGCAGTTGAGGGTGCAATGAATGTTGGAAAAATAAGCGTAGATGAACTACGTAGTCTATCTTTCCGTGGAGCTGAAATCATAGCCCCTTCTGCACTTTCTTATAAAACTGATAAATTTGGTCTTAGGGTGCTCCATTATCAAAATGATGGTCTTTTAACCGGTGGAACTGATGTCACCGGAAAATTCCAAAATTTAATAGACATGCGAGAAAGGGCAGTAACTGGAGTTACTGTTGCCGGACGGGCTGTGAGAAACACACCTCACATCTTACGAGATCTATCTGTCCTTCTGGGATCTTCTAATATTAATATACAAGCTGTATCTAGTGGGCTTGATAGTATCACTTTTTATGTTGACAACTCTGATGGAAAAGAAGTTGAATCTACTCTACACACTGCTGTGATCGACATACCCACCCTTTCTAGTGTAACTGCAGAATCTCCTATAGCAATTATTAGAATTTCTGGCGGTGTAGTAACTGACCAAACTAGTGTTTTGAGGGATCTTTTACTCGCTCTATCTGAGAATAATATTCACCTCAATGACCTCATCACAAGCGCCACTTCTATAGGCGTTTTTGTTAATTGGAAGCAACGCACAGAAGCATTAAACATAGTCCAAAAACTGTTTAATGGCGCTAATTAAATTTTTTGTTATCCAAACTGAATTCTACTAACTCTCCTTTCTTTATCCCCACGGAACATATTGGATTTTCAAACCCCATCCCATACATTTCATCAATAATCTCTCTAGCTGATTGGGCCTCAAAATCAAGTCTTTCTGGACTATTTTTATCGTAAGTCGAAACAAACATAGCATCCCTCACTTCTTGCACTTCAATTCCATCCCTTCTAATAATCCCAATAAAAGATTCACTTCCCACAATCCCTGCGATCCTTGGGGTGTTGTACTCATCCTTTTCATATCCTGACACAACTAATCCTTTTGTTAATGCATCTTTTGGGTTTATTTTTAATACAAGTTGTTCTACTATCCGATCTACGTGATCTCCATTCCCAATAACAACAAAATCCCCTTCCACCCTCGCGCAATTGTATGCCCCATATGGATTTTTTATTTCTTTAGTCCCCTCTATAAATTCAATACTTAAACAATTATTTCTTTTTACCACACGTCGATTTGGAAAAGAACGCGAACAAACACAATACCCTCCAAAATCTTTCCCAACAACAATAAAACGCCCCACATACATATCTTGCAATCATTTATCTTGCTGGATGTATGTATCGGTACGGCCTACTCCCAAACAACAAAAAACTTTTAACACACACAAGAACCAATCTCTTCTGTATAGTCCCATGGGGTAGTGGCCAATCCTGTTGCGTTCTGGGCGCGACGACCTCGGTTCGAATCCGGGTGGGACTATTTCTTCCTCTATCCTCCCTTGCATCGGCAACTTAATAGATCGCCCCTTGAATTATAATCACATGTCCGTAGATTTAGTTATTAAAAACGGAACAATTCATACCTCTAGTAATAGTTATGTGGCAGATATAGCTATTAAAGATGGAATAATTGTACATATCGGGTCTTCTGTAACCACTCCCTCAGCAACTGAAATAATAGATGCCACTGGGAAAGAAATTTTACCAGGGCTGGTCAAACAACATGTTCATTTCAGAGAACCTGGCCAAACACATAAAGAGGATTTTGAAAAAGGGTCCCAAGCAGCAGCAGCTGGAGGCTATACCATGTATATGGACATGCCAAACTGCACACCTATAACAAATACACTCGAACGTTATCAAGATAAAGTTGCACTTGCATCTGAAAAATCTTTAATTGATCATAATAGCTGGGCCGGGGCAACAGATCCAGACGAAGTTGTTAAGATTTACAACAATACTGGAAATCTAGGATTTAAGATATTTATGCATCGACATCCAGAAGTAGATTATCCTTATGTCCCCGAATTAGCTGTTTATGAAACCGATCGGCTATACAATATTTTTGATGCCATTGCAAAAATGGATAAGAATATTCCTATCTCCATCCACCCATCTGATGTACCTTTAGCGGATGAGCTTTTTTACCGTCTCAAAGCTATGGGGGCCGATGATTACTCGGCTTTGCGTGAAGGAAAGGATGGTATGAACATGACACTAGGGTGTTTTGAAGCCGCATTCCTTGCCCATATAACTGGATTAAAACATCTAAACATTCTACATCTAGGCTTCAATGAAATCACACCAAAACCTCACCTAGATTTTGAAAACCGTGTCACACTAGTCGATCTTGTAAGAAAACTTAAAAGCTGGGGCTGGGATTTACACGCAGAAGCGGAAGCATCAGCATTCCTCCAACGAGACCCTAGTGTCAACTGGAAACGAAGATGGTACACGCCAGATAATGAAAAACTTTGGAAAGCCCTCGACGATGAAGTTTTTGATTTAATGCTAATCGAACATGCTCCTCAATTAGAGGAAGAGGCAAACAAACCAGATGTTTGGGATGCTGCTTCTGGGCTTTTAGGAGCACAGGATTTTTTACCACTTATTTTAACAGAAGTTAATAATGGTAGGCTGACTCTAAATAAACTGGTAAAAATGACCTCTGAAAATCCTGCAAAATTCCTAGGAATATATCCTAAGAAAGGAGCAATACAAGTAGGATCTGATGCGGATATAACTATCATAGATTTGAACAGAAAATCTGTTATAGATGAATCCAAAACTTTTGCCAAAGCTGGATGGTCTAGTTT
>JAPYRM010000088.1 GCA_029941175.1 Halobacteriales archaeon | reverse complement strand
ATTGGGTGTTAAGACTCCAAATCGTCCACGTTTGTTTTTTAAAACGCCGAATACGGTTACTAGTCACGACAAGGTTGCTGAAATTCCTGCGGGGTTATCTGCAGTTTATGAAGGAGAGATTGGTGTCATAATAGGAAAACAATGTAGAAATGTAAAGGTGGGAGAAGAGAAAAAATATATAGCAGGTTTCACTTGTGTGGACGATATATCTATTGGAGAAGAATTAGAGGACGACCCAGGAGCTGTCCGAAAAAGTGGGTTCGATACAGCAACACCAATTGGCCCAGTGATGGCTTCCATAGATTTAGTACCAGAATGTCCGAATATGGAGATTAAAATCAACGGCAAGGTGGAAAGATCCACAGATTTTTCGGGACAATTATTTTCTATGGGAGAGATATTGGCAGAGATAACGAAGTACATAACTTTAGAACCAGGGGATATATTCACAACGGGGACTCCGGTGGAACCTGGACTAGTTTCCGATGGAGATATCGTGGAAATATACATAGAGGGGATTGAGACTCTGCGTCATGGGATTCGGTTGGCAAAGTAGAAACTAAAAGGACGTGGACAACCGATAAAGTAATATTTAAGAAGCAGATGCTTCACAATATGGGAAATGAAAAACAGTATAGAAAGAAAAGAGAAATACAAGAAGTTGATGTAAAATCCCAAGAATGGGGATCGGACTTTGTTGCCGATTTGATTAAAGCATATGGGTTTGATTTTGTAACATTTAATCCGGGGGCATCTTTCAGAGGAATGGAGGAATCTATAGTAAACTATAACGATAACGTTCCGAAAGTAATCACTACACCAAATGAGTCTTTATCAGTATCAATCGCTCATGGGTACGCCAAGGCGACAGGCGAACCTGCACTTTGTATTTTGCACAATGTAGTGGGGACTTTAAACGGGTCAATGGGGATATACAATGCGTATGCAGATAGGGTCCCAATTGTGATCCTTTCGGGCACAGGCCCCATGCGCAAATCGAAACGGAGACCATGGATAGATTGGATTCACACGGCTCAATGGCAAGGAAATCTAGTTCGGGGGTATACCAAATGGGATGATCAGCCGGCCCACATAGATGGCGTTGCAGATTCAATAACAAGGGCATACAGAATCGCGAATACACCCCCAAAAGGGCCAGTGTATGTAGTATTGGACCATGAAGTTCAAGAATGCCACCTAGAGAGTCCTATAGAAATACCAAATTTGGATAAATTGATGGCACCGTCTCGAATGGGGGCAGATCCAGATGCGATAGAAAAGGCGGCCGAAATATTAGTTGATGCAGAATTGCCAGTGATATTTGTTGACCAGGTGGGAGATTCAAGGGCTGCAGTTAATTCGCTCATAGAACTAGCAGAGACATTAGGAGCACCGGTAGTAGATAAGCGGATGCGTCGTTATAATTTTCCGAATACACATCCGCTCGACCTGTCAGGGACTGAGGTTTACAAAAACGCGGATGTGCTTCTTGCGATTGATGTGTGGGACATAGACTATTGCACGAAGAAGGAGATTGGGATAACTCATACGATGACAGATCAAATTGAGGGAGAATACAAGATAATAACAATTGGGACTGATGATTTAGAATCATCTAGCTTGGTTCCAGAATATTATGCGATTAGGGAAACGGAGGTGTCAATTCTAGCAAATAGCGAATTGGCAATCCCCTCATTGAGAGACGCCATTGTGAAACGGATTGGGGGTAATAAAGAAATCAAGGACAAGATACAGAAACGAGCACAGAAAATGGGTAAAATTCATTCGAAACAAAGAGAAGAATGGAGGTCATCTATCGAAGAAACTTGGGATGAAAAGCCAATAGCACCTTCACGTTTGGCGCAAGAGATATGGGAAGTGGTACAAGATGATGATTGGGTACTTGTCAATGGTAGACTTGCGTATGGGGGCTGGCCACATAAACTCTGGGAGATTGACGAATTTGATCAATACTTTGGAGGAGATTCAGGTGGCGGGGGTGTTGGGTACGGTATTGGAGGCGCCATAGGAGGGGCGCTAGCTTATCTCGATAGTGGGAAACTTCCAATAAACCTACAACAAGATGGGAGTTTGTTGCAATTCCCAAGTGCACTGTGGATAATAGGACACTACAAGATACCCATATTTACGGTAGTTCACAACAATCATGCCCTCTTCAATTCCACAAATCATCGGATGAAATTGGCAGAAGTCAGGGGGAGAGACTCGAGTCGAGAGAGGGCGCTTATTGGAACAGGTTTAGATGATCCGATAACCGATTTTGCAAAACTTGCTGAATCGATGGGGGTTTCGGGATATGGGCCAGTTACAGACCCAGAGGATTTGAGACCCACTCTGCAAAAGGCATGGGACGAAGTGAAAGCTGGAAAGCCGGTCCTTGTGGATGTAATCTCACAAGATAGATAAAATAAGAAATATTACCATTCGTTAAGATTGAACTTATCAACCATTTCTAGTTTTAGGGAGTCGTCTACAGAATTGGTTTGAGGAAACTGATCCTTCCAATGGTATGGTTTGCATGCGTTTATCAACATGGTTGAAGTTGTTCTCACACCTTGTTTTTTCTGGTCAGGTGGTATTCTTGGATCGAGATGCGAATTTGGCATTCCTCTAACTATATCAATATCTTCATAAGGATCACATCTAGTAGAAAATGCAAATAAAACATCTTCCCAATCGGAAGGATCAATGTCTTCATCTACGACAATAACTGCACGGCTTAGAGTTCCATTTGCTAGAGAACCAGCAATGGAAGTTGCAGCTTGTTTGGCATGTCCATCGTATGTTTGTTTAATAGATACTGCAGTGATATGAGCGCCTTGTTGGCACTGTTGATATATTGCATACACGCCTTGGATATTTGGAATTTCATTTTCGATTGCATCCCACATTCTAGAGCTAGTGAGTATTTCTGCACCCAGGGCATGTCTCATTGCAGATCCATGCATGGTTGGGTTTCCTTGGAGAATGGGATTGTTTCGATGCCATATTTCAGTTACATTTACTACGGGGTGACGTCCACCATGTGTGAAATATCCAGTGCACTCTCCAAAGGGGCCTTCGTCCTCGGAATCTTCGTCCAGCGGGGGTACAAACCCGATGACGGCAATTTCTGCAGTTGCAGGAACGGGAAGTCCTGTTTCTTTATGCATAATGACCTCGATTGGTTTTCCCATCAATCCCCCTGAATATTCTAATTCAGGATAGCCTGCGGGAAGAGGGGTGCATGCGCCTGCATAGGTATATGGGTCTTGTCCAGCAACCATGACAATCGGTGCGTGTTCTCCGGCCTCCCAAAAGGATTTAAGATGTTGTTTACCGTGATGGGTTTCTGCTATTTCTATCGTCATTCTTTTGGGGCCAAAAAGTTGAGCCCGATAAGGTGCAGCGTTTACCCATTCGCCCTCAGTATCGGTTGTGAAGGTGACATCCCCAGTTCCGATATATCTTCCACCATCTGGGGCACGCCATTGGGGTGTTGGAAAAGAAAATAAATCAATGTCAGCCCCTGTTAGAACGTTTTCGCGTATGGGGCCGTCGTTGACTTCAAGGGGGGGAAGACGCTCTAGTTTGGAAGTGCGGGAACGCCAGTGCTTGACTAATTCTACTCCACTGACTCCGAGAGGCATTCCTAGTGCTAGTGCTTGTAGGTCCCGTGATACGTGTAAATTGGTAGCCACCCTAAATCCGGGATCATAGTCAACAATTGAGTCGAAAAGGAGAGCACGTGGTTTTCCAGAAAAGGCAACTTGTTCGGTTATAGCCCCTATTTCTAAGTTCCAATGTGCGTTGTCAATATGCTGTAGCAATGCTGCAGATTCGATTGCTTCGATGTGGTCTCTAAGGCTGGTAAAGGGTATAGGATCCATTATGATAACCACTACGTTACAGTAAGAGATGATTCTTTGTAATTCGGCAATGTTTAAAGAATAAAGTAAAAAACGAAAGTTAAGACTCTGCTCTAGAACGTAGATCGACGAAAAATAATCCTATATCGGACTTGATTTTTCGTTTGACGAGTCTTGCTCCAAGTGTCGCGAGTCTACCGGCGAATTCTACATCAACATGGTATGTTAGTGTTGTAGATCCATCCCCATTGTCTTC
>JAPYRM010000087.1 GCA_029941175.1 Halobacteriales archaeon | reverse complement strand
GAGACACACTGCTATCTGATACCTACCAAATACCTGTTGAAGTTAGTTCCTCTGCGAATGGTGGCCAAGATATTATCTCTACCTTTTTACTTCCTCTGGTGGCTATCATCGTCGTAGCAGTTGGAGGTGTCTACTTCTATAGAAGGCGTCAGAATTCAAAAGCACAAAAGTAAGTGATCTAAAATGGATCTTCAACCATATGTAGAACCAATAGTCAATCTCATCACGTCTCGTACGAAGACAATACTCGTTTTATTTTTAGTTCTATCTGTAATTTTCACGGTAGGTCTAGGAAATATTTCCATGGAATCGGGGACAGAACAGTTCACAACAGATCTACCCTCTGAGAAGGCTCTTCAGGAAATAAATCAAAAATTTTCCCCAAAGTTCACAGAAACAAACTCCAACAACGATGGCGGTTTCGGCCCGGCTGTTGGTAATACTGGAAGTACTCAACTTATTCAAGTAAGCACGAATGTATTGTCCAAGCAATCGCTTTTGCGGATGTTAGAACTTCTTTATGAACTAGAGCAAAACGACGATCTCCGCGTAGTTAGCACCTCTAGCGTAGCCCAAATAGTCGCAACATCCATCGATCCATCTGCACAAACACTCAAAAAACAAATCTACGTAATCGAACAAACCCCTCCTTCAAAAATCAAATCTACGCTCCGGTCTATCCCTCTATCTGGCATTCTCAGCAAAGACTACAACGAAGGATCTATGACTGCTAGTTCTACGATAGGTATCGTAGTCCATTCTTTACCTTCTTCCGCACAGTCTGCCCAACAGAGTTCTGGAACTAGTGGAGTCGACCCTTTAACCGAAATACAACTTAGTGTAGCCGAAGCCGCCTCTACCGGTGGCGATGTAAGGGTATTTGGATCTGGTATATTCTCAAATGAATTTGAAAATGTCATCTTCGATACGATGATCATCGTAACTCCTGCAGCAGTCATATTTATAATTCTCTTTTTGATATATGCATATAGAGATTTAGCCGATCTATTTCTGGGAACTCTATCCTTATTTATGACAATTATCTGGACGTTTGGATTCATGGGACTAGCAAATATACCATTCAGCCAAATGCTCATTGCAGTCCCTCCTATTCTCCTCGCACTGGGCGTCGATTTTGGTATTCATGCTATTAATCGTTATCGCGAAGAAAAAAATGATGAAACTAGCGTAGTCGAAGCCGCATCACGTATGCTTAGACAAATCCTCATCGCATTTTTCATAGTTACTGCAACCACTATAATTGGCTTTTTATCGAATTTGACTAGTGCCCTCCCTCCTATCCAAGACTTCGGAGTAGTTGCTAGTATTGGTATTGTTTTTACATTTTTAATTTTTGGGATATTCCTCCCTGCAGCAAAAATACACCTAGATCAGTTCCGGGGCCAAAAACAACGCCCGAAGACACCTCTCGGTGTAGAGGGGTCTTTCTTAGGTCGCTCATTAAAAATAGGTGCATGGATCGCCAAAAAAGCTCCTGTCATCTTTTTAATTTTTGTTATCATCATCTCTGGATTCTCGCTCAACTACGCTACTGGAATTGATACTACTTTTACAGTTGAAAATTTCTTACCTCCTGAAAAATCTGCTTCTTATCTGATGATTCTTCCCGAACCTTTCAAACCAGGTGAATACTCTTCAATTGGTACTCTTAATTATCTAACCGACAATTTCGGTGAATCTCAAGGGGGTTCTGTAACTTTGTTCGTAGAGGCCCCTATGCGTGATGATAGTGCTTTAGAATCCATCTACAAACTCAGTCAAAATCCCCCTGATACTTTTGCGACCGAAAATAGGATTGCTGTCTCTAACAGTATCCTAACTGTCATCCAAAATACTGCAGAAAATTCTCCCGAATTTGCTAGACTAGTATCTAAAAATGATAGAAATGGAAATGGAGTGCCCGATAAAAACCTTAATGAAATATATGATGCTTTGTTCTCCTCCCCATCTACCCGTGGAGATGCACTTAAATACTTATCCGAGGATCGTCGTAGCACTCTAATCATCTATTCACTTAAGTCCGGGGCTAGCACCGAAGAAGCCGCTTTAGACGGTAAACTATTGGCCGAAGAACAAAGATATTCTGCAATTTCTACTGGCGAAACTATAGTCCTAGAAGACGTTGTAGATTTGCTGCTCCAGTCTGCCATAAAAAGTCTTATAGTTGCTCTATCTCTCACTGCAGCTTTCTTGGTTTTTCTATATTGGTTACTAGATCGGCGTCCCTTACTAGGTCTGATTAATGTATTCCCAATTATAGTTACGGTGGCCTTAGTAGGTGGAAGCATGCGCCTAGCAGGACTTTCTTTCGACGCTTTTACAGCAACTGTACTGGCTTTAACCGTTGGACTCGGGGTTGATTATTCAGTACATATCGTGCATAGATTCGTCGATGAATATGACTCAAGTAATGACCTTTTTGAATCTCTCAACCGAACATTACAAGGCACTGGGGGCGCCCTCACTGGGAGTATGCTAACAACAGTATTTGGTATCGGGGCACTCTACCTCGCCGTTTTCCCTGCTATTGGTTCTTTTGGACTTCTCACCGCACTAAGCGTCTTTTATGCCTACCTTTCTTCTATTATCGTTCTCCCCTCCTTGCTCGCACTTTGGACAAAAATAGCTTAGTCATTAATCCGCAGATTCAGGAAGGTGGATTTAATAGTACAGACCTCGGCGTTCGATCATGGAGCGTGCAGATGTAGCTGTCATCGGAGGTGGTCCCGCCGGAGCCATAGCAGCAAAATCAGCAGCATCTCATGGTGCAAAGACGATCTTATTCGAAAAAGGCGTCCCCCGTGAGGATAGAAAAAATATTGGACCCGATTCCACTGATGCGGCTGGAATTCTAGACTATTGGGTCGATTTAATGCAACTTGATCCTTCGACATTTCCCGAAGGTATTCTCCTTCGACACCTCGATTGCGCCGAATTCATATCGCCCTCGGAAAGTGTTTGTTTATACAAGACCGGGATCAAATCTTCATATCCTCATTTTGGATATACTTATAATCGAACGATGTTCGACGATTGGATGCTCGAAAATGCCATTTCTGCAGGGGCAGATTGTCGAATTGGAGATACTGTTCGTGAAGTAGTAATCTCAAAAACAGGTCCTCATGAATTAATCTTAAGAAGTGGGGAGTCCATTTTAGCAACTAATCTAATTTTATCTGACGGGCCGCAACGAAGCATCACTATAGGCGTATTGGATCAGTTCCTTCCACCTGGGGTGGCTACAAAAGCACTTGGAACTACGACCGCAAACCATATTGCTTATCAAGAATATCGAGAAATGCCAGAAGATTTATTCGAACCAAATAAGATTAAATTTTGGTGGGGACACATACCCGGCCACACAGCATATCCTTGGATCTTCCCAAACGAAGGTAACACTGCTAGAATCGGTATTACCATGCCAATTGGAATGGACATTGGCGCTCTCTCCAATCGAAATTCTTACTTGTTGCTTCAACCCGAAGACACCCAAATACCACGGTGCAGTGATTATATCGAACGTCTTCTTTCATTTGTTTACCCCGATTTAGATTTATCCGATTTTCCCCTCGTGAAACAAAAGGGAAAACGAAAAGGAACTGAAACTTATCCTATCTCTTCCACCCGTCCAATAGATTCTCCTGTCCACGCCAATATAGCCATCACCGGCGGTGCGATGGGGGCCACATCTGCTTTCCACGAGGGAGGTGCACACGTCGCTATTCGAACCGGACAAATAGCTGGAACACTTGCAGCCCATGGGTCATTGAAACAATACAATACCCAATGGAAAAGTGCAATTGGAACCGAAATTCGTAGAAATGTTGCATTTGCCAATCTCGTTCGTGGATTCAGCCCACACGATTGGGACGCTGTATTTCGAATCACCAATAGAGTTCTAAGTGGGGATGATACTAGCTCTGTTTTATCTGCACTCCGAAGAGCAGGTTTTGGGGGGTTCAAGCTTTTAAGCGCCTACAAAAAAGAAAAATTCACACTTCGAAATGGGCGTTATGTACAAATAGCCGAATCAGATTACCTCCCTCTCTGATATTTATTTAGCATGAACAAATCTCCTAAAAATAAGATTTCTGCTACCTCTAATTCTATGTG
>JAPYRM010000086.1 GCA_029941175.1 Halobacteriales archaeon | reverse complement strand
TAATAAAATTACACTTGAAAGTGGTATAATGGAATAAGATAATTTATCAATAATAAGTGCTGATAATAAAATACATATTAAAGTAATTAATAAGTTTAACGGTCTTAATATGGTAATAAAATGAATAATCATAATTTTTTAATTAATATAAATCTAGGTTTATTATTAAAATCATCAAAAAAAGTGTAACTGTAATTTTTATTATTAAAAATATTTTTTAAATCATTAACTTGATTTTGACCCCCAAATTCAAATAACATATACCCCTTTTCAGATAAATTTTTGATTCCAAAATCAGAAAAATATTTATAAAAAATTAACCCGTTATCATAGTCAGTTAATGCATTTAATGGGTCATATAATCTACCCATCGCAATTCCAATGTTAGCCGATCTAGTGGCTGAAGGAAAATTATCACTTGAAGAATTAATCACCAGTTCGCTGCCTCTAGAGGAAATAAACGAAGCGATGCATCAGCTGGAGCATGGAACGGAAATAAGACAGGTGATAGTTCCGTGAAAGAGGGTGAGTAATTTATGCACCTGGCCATCGTAGCCGTTATATGAGGATCCAAACCCGAGAGATTATAGGGGGGGATTTGGAAAAGATTGTAATCGTTCCGGAAAGTTTGGATGATCTTTGGCACCTTCAATTTGTGTTAGAACCGGGAGATATCGTAATAGGAAAAACGACGCGTAGAGTCCGAAGAAAAGAAGAGATTTCTAGAGAGACAAGTGGCCAGAGGGAATATATGCGAGTAGTTATTGAAAATGAGACATCGGAGTTCCATAAATTTTCTAATCGATTGAGAATATCGGGAGTACTCACAGAATGTCCTTATGAGGAACAGCTTGGGACATATCATACATTAAACGTGGAAGTATTTGATACAGTGTCTATTCAAAAAAAATGGAAATTTGATCAGATACAAAGGATTGAAGAAGCAGTTGCAGCACGTGACTCGCCCGATATTTTAGTTGCTACAATTGAAGAAGGGGCTGCGTTTGTACAAACAATAAATCAATATGGAATAAGTAATAGGGCGAATTTATCAGGATCTACAGGGAAAGGAGAAGGATCGGATAGAACGGACATATTTGAAGAACTTCTAACAGTATTGACACGTATAGAGGTAGATATCATTGTGCTTGCAGGTCCAGGGTTTACCAAGGAAAATGCATTGGAATATATTAAATCGAGAGACGGTGAGCTAGCTCAAAAAATTATATTGGTCGAAACGAGTTCTGTTGGGGAAAGAGGAGTGCAAGAAGTTTTGTCAGGAGGAAAGGCCAAAGACATTATTATTAAAACTCGGATTGGAAAAGAAACCCAAGTCGTGGATGAAATAAAAAAGAGAATAAAAATTTCAGGTTTGGTTGCTTATGGTCCAGAAGAGGTTCAAATTGCCGCAGAATATGGATCTATAGAAAATTTGGTAATTGTTGATGGAGAGTTACAGGAAGAACGAGGGGGAAGAAATTTGTGGAAAGTGGATGCGGATGAAATAATAAAAATGGTTGAACAGAAAGGGGGAAAAGTTACGATATTATCAAAAGAGTATGGACCGGGAGGAGAGCTAAATGGTCTAGGTGGAATTGCAGCTCTGTTAAGATTCAGTGTTAGTTAAAAAGAGGACATATCGTCTGTAAAAGACGTAAACGATACGTTGATACACGGGGGATTCTATGATTGTTTTATATGCATATTCGGAATTGGCAAGATGTGTTACAGGAGCTTATTTCCAAAGATTCTGATCCACAAAAATGGCGTGCTATTTCTGGGGTTCGTTCTGGGGGAATAGGAGAAGATTTGTATTTGTGCCATCCGGGTGCGGGGCTCTATCACCTCAAAACATATGCGAAAAATCCGTTTGATATTCAAGGGGTTGGTACGCGATTGGTGCGTAAGGTTGACGGAGGGATTAGTGATCAATTTCCAAGAGAAGTGGATGGTAGATTTGCAATTCACAAGCCAATTGTAGAGGAAATGGAAGTAAAAAAAGTTACCCAGCGTGTAGAAGAAACTTTGCGAGCCCATGTAGATGCACCTACAACTTCGTTAGATTTGTTTGAAGATGTGATGGTTGCCATAGGATCTCCTGCATATGGCCCCCTAGATTATAGAGGGATAGGAAATCGTCCGGAATCACTAGATATATTAGCGAGAGAATTTCATGACATGGATAGAAAACTAGAACTAAAATTAGAGGAAATGATTAAAGACGATGGGATCGGAAAAGGTTTCGAGTAGATTCTATAAAATTCAGAAAAGGCAGATTTCAAAGTTGGAGAAAAAACGCTTATACGTTATGAAGGCATCGTCTTGACTATATCATGCCAGATGGAACAAGTAGCAAGGGAAAAAAGAATAAAACCATTCATGTAAAATGTAGAAGGTGCGGTGTTGCTGCATACCATATTAAGAAGGGTGTTTGTTCTAGCTGTGGTTTTGGCAAATCGGCAAAGTTGAGATCGTACTCGTGGCAATCTATGGCTGGCGATAGGTAGTACGAAAACTAGATTTTAGTAATAGAAGAGTTAGTGGGGGTAGATGTGGTAGGCCATTAAATAGACAATAAATCCCATTATAAATGCGATGAGCCATAGTTTGTATGCAACTTTTCCAACTCTTCGATGGGAGGTCCCCGGGATTTCTCCGGGGGAATATGTTAACCCAATGGTCAAAACATAAAATAATAGGGGTACGCAAATGACAGCTAGAAGTATATGGATTGCTAGGAAGGGTAGATAAATGAATAGATAAATATTTTCTGGGCCTCCAAATTCTACAGGTCCGACGATTGCTACTCTATATAAATATAAAATCAAAAATGTGGCAAAGATGATAAACGCGAGTATCATTGTTTTATTGTGGCGTTCTATTTCTTTATTCCGGATGTGGGAGACGCCTTTTAAGATAGTGGCAATCGCCAATATGCTGAGGAATGCATTGATATGGGGTATGGATTTTAGCAGAGTATCAGATCTTGGGATATATTCGACTGGGATGTATCCACCAGCGGCCCCGAATATAAGTGATAAAGATACAATGCTCAATATAGCAGAAACTGGAACTATGTGATCGTGGATAAATTTCTTCACATAGGGAGTTGGCTAGAGAGAAAATAAATCAATTGAAACGTGTCGCGGTGACTATACCAAGTATTCGATGACCTCGGCGAAGGCGCAGCGGCTTGTGACTGAGTTAATCTTGATTTTAACTTTGTGACCTATATCTGTTTTTGGAATAAGTATGATATACCCAGGTCCAATTCGTGCTATACCATCACCTTTGTTTCCGATATCTTCGACCAATACTTCGTATACGTCGCCTATTGTAACGAGAGCATCGGAAGAGGGAGAAGCGGTAGATGGAGAAAGAGATTCGTCAGGGGGGCTCTTTTCACCGGGTAATTTTGGTAAAAATAAGACTCGATAAGTGGCATTTGTATCGATATCGAGTGAGATGAGTTCTTGGGAGGGTAGCATTATAAAATGGGATTCGTCGTCGGCCTCAACTAGACTGCTAAATAGACAGGAGAGTTCGCTATACATAGAAATACGTCTTAACATAGTACGCGGGGTGGTTTTATTATATCGGTGAGAGGGATAATTTTTAGATTTTTTACATATTTTGGCGTTAAAGTCATGGAAAGGGGCTACAAATTGGGGAAAATTAGTTATGTGCAGTTTATAAGCAAACGGGTGAAACATAGGGTGCGATGGTGAAAAAAGAAGTAAAACCACCATATTGGAATGGAAGGTTTCCAAAAGGGGATTCGAAAGGGACTCTAAAGATCGAAAATGTAGTCGCTTCGACGGGTATTGATCAAGAATTGAATTTAGAAGCGCTTGCGGCGGATCTCCCAGGAACTGAATATGATCCTGATAGATTTCCGGGGTTAGTTTACCGCCTGCAAGAACCAAAAGCAGCTTGTCTGATTTTTAGATCGGGTAAGATTGTATCGACAGGTGCACAGAGTATCGATGATGTGCATGCTGCGGTAGAATTAACTTTTGAGACCCTGAGAGGTTTGGGGATAGACGTCCCAGGATCTCCTGAGATAAAGGTTCAGAATATTGTAACTAGCGGTGACTTGCAGCATCCGCTGAACTTAAATGCCATTGCCATTAGTTTTGGATTGGAAAACATTGAGTATGAGCC
>JAPYRM010000085.1:400-4208 GCA_029941175.1 Halobacteriales archaeon | reverse complement strand
AGCTTGGTCAGCGATGAATAGGTCTTCATATCCAAGATTTTCAATTGAATCTACTACATCTAAGAAATCTTGGAGCGGTTTGTTGGCTATAAACACCGCACTAGTTTTACAGGTGGTTCCCATTGTTTTTTGGAAAGTATTATAGTTAGATATAGTTTGTTAATTGTGTCACCCTTTAATGTTAACAACAGGATAAGTCCGGGCGACTTTGTCTCCAATCCCCAAAGAATCAGATATATTAACAACTTCAGATACGTCTTTGTAAACTCCAGGAGCTTCTTCTGAAATGGTAGCATCAAGCGTTGCAGTAACGTAGATGTTTTGCTCCTTGAGCTTTGCTTGTACTTCAGATGCTTTGAATAGTTTTTTGGCCTTTGTGCGGCTTAAGATTCTTCCTGCCCCATGAGCAGTTGAACCGAAAGTCAAATCCAACGATGCCGCCCCACCGCGTAAAATATAACTATCAGACCCCATGCTACCAGGGATAATAATTGGTTGGCCTACATTTCTAAAGGCAAGAGGCAACTCGGGGTTGCCTATTGGGAATGCCCTTGTTGCACCTTTTCTGTGAACGAATAGTTCACGTTTTATTCCATCCACCATATGGAATTCTTTTTTTGCTATGTTGTGTGCTACGTCATAGAGCAAATCCATCCCAAGGTCTTGCCATGATTTGTTGAATAATTCTTCGAATACTAGTCTAACAGCATAGGTGAGTATCTGGCGATTGGTCCACGCAAAATTTATGCAAGCGCACATAGCAGCGTAGTAGTCAAGTGCCAATTGGCTACCAGATGGTGCTGCAGCAAGCTCTCTATCAGGTAGGTTGGATAAAAGAGTGGCATGTTCTACTTCTATTTTTCGTAAGTAATCGGTGCAAGTCTGATGTCCCAATCCTCGAGAACCAGTGTGGATTAGTATAACAACCTGGTTCTGCGATAAACCATAAGAATGTGCTACTTCATCTTTAAATATCTCTACCACTCGTTGAATTTCGAGGAAATGGTTCCCAGATCCAAGAGAACCAACTTGGTTTTTTCCTCTTTTTTTTGCCCTAAGTGAAATCTTGGTTGGGTCAGCATCTAGCCTCCTGCCACGGTCTTCGCAGAAATCCAAATCTTCTGGTACGGCATAGCCATTATCTAGAGCCCATTCAACTCCCAATGATAGAATTTCTTCTATGTCTTTTAAAGAAGTATTGAGGACCCCTCCCTTTCCTAGTCCCGTTGGGATTTTACTAAAGAGGAGTTCCCCGAGTAATTCTTCTTTTCCACGTAAATCTTTATAAGAAAGATTGGTTTTTATCATACGCACGCCGCAATTGATGTCATACCCTACTCCACCCGGAGAAATACATCCATCATTTGCATCAGTAGCCACCACTCCGCCAACTGGGAAACCATATCCTTGATGGCCATCTGGCATGCAAATTGCATACTTTTGTATTCCTGGCAAAGATGCGGTGTTCTTTAATTGTTCTAGCGTTTTATCTTGAGATATTTGTTTCAATAAATTTTCACTTGCAAATATTCTTGCAGGGACTAGCATATCTCCGGATCGGGGGATTTCCCATATGAATTCTTCTATTTGATTGAGAGAGATATTTCCCGATTTGAATGTAGTCATTATGCGTATATTATGGTCTTAGAACATATACCTTCGTTACGAAGTGGGATGAATTATACATCGAATACGACGTACAATCTCCATCCTTTTGGTGTTTTTTCAATCTTCATATCAGAATATGTGACGGCTTTGATTTCACGGGAATCTATGGTATCAAGAGGGACCCCATAGTAGATTCCTTCGAGATTCCATATATCGTCTTTCTGAGTAATGGATACTTCGTGGTTTGTTGGTAAAACGTTGTAGACATCTCGTTCGTAAATAAGCATGTCAAGAAAATCAAATAAAAGAGATTCTATCGATTCTGAAGATATGTTTAAATGGAATTTTTTGTTTCCAGAAATGGAAGTGGGAGAGTGTGCTCGAGATAGTCCTTCTGCAATACCAGCAAATGCCTCTTCGAGTGTGGATGCTAATGATTCGACTGCGATGTCTGCGGTGTGATCTCGGAGATAAAATTCCATTATAGACTGTTTTGAATATAAGAAATGGTTTGATTTAGTTGTCTGCATTTCATATCGATGTGAGAATGATAGCAAATGCTTCGATAGAGCAATTAGATAGAAAAAGATGCAGTTATGATAATAGACACATTTACAGAACTCAGTGGAAAATAATTTCGAGATACTACAGATAGAATCAAATAGTAGCCGTATGTTGAATGAGGCGTGGTTGCTTAAAGAAGAGATACGTCAAGAAGAGAATTTATTGAAACAAGAATGGGGATTTTTTGCGCAAATGTATCATGAGGCAGAAAAAAATTGGTGTGTTGACTCAAAGACTAAAGAGGAATTGGGCTTTATCGCTGTTCAAGAAAATGGATATATCTTTTTCATTGCAGTGGGTATGAATCATCGCGGAGAGGGGATTGGAAAATATTTGGTCAATTCGTTGGGAAGAAAATATGATTGTATTACGTGTCATGTTAGAACTACAAACATGGGCGCTGTTGATTTCTACGAAAAGATTGGATTTAAGAAAGAAAAGTTAGTTCGACGTTATTATGAAGATAGGGGAGATGCGCTATATCTAGTTTATTTTCCGGATTTGGAATAGTATAGAGAAAAAAAAGATTTTTACTCATTGGTGGTCTGATATCTCGAGATGGAAGATAGAACTAGAGAATATCTTCGTGGGCGTTTTGGGGATTATTATCGATCGATGAACCCATACAATCCACCTTCTGCAGAGCGCAGAGAATGGGGATTTATCCCATGGACTACAGGGACTGGGACCATAATGAAGCGACATCAGTCCCTTCTAGATATGGGCGGATTGCAAGAATTTCTCGTAGTGAATCGTCCGAAACATGTCTATTTTTCGGCAGGAGTATACCAAAAACCAGGTACTCCATCAATGGTTGGAAAAAACTGGATGGGATCTGATCTGATATTTGATCTGGATGCAGATCATCTTCATTCTTTTTCTTCGGACGGAAGAACTTATGCAGAAATGTTAAATGCCTGCAAAAAGGAATTATGGAAACTACTTGATTTCTTAATTGAAGATTTTTCGTTTCCAAATCTGGAGATAGTTTTTTCAGGAGGAAGGGGCTATCATGTTCACGTTCGCCATGATGCAATTAGAGAATTGGATCGTTCTGCGAGACGAGAAGTGGTGGATTATATACTTGGAGTGGGTGTGGAACTTGAAACGATAGTTCAAATTAAAACGGTTGCAGGGATAGGGTTGAAAAATCCTACAAAAAAAAGAAGTATGGGAACAGGAGGGGGGTGGGATAAGCGCGTACATAGAGCCATATTAGGACGTGTCGATGAACTACAGGATATGGAAAAACAAAAGGCGCAGCTCGAATTGCAAGAATTTGAAGGGATCGGTGCTAAAAAGGCTCTAAATATTTTATCCATAATGGATAAAAAATATAAGGAAATTGAAATGGGAAATATAGACGTCCATCCAGATTTTGTTACATGGATTAAGAAATTAGTTCCAAGTGTTGTAGAAAATGAGTCTGCATCAATCGATGAACCGGTGACTACAGACATACATCGTTTGATTCGTTTGCCGCTGAGCCTACATGGGGGGACCGCATTGCAAGTGAAACCGATAAAATATGAAAAATTAGATGGGTTTGATCCACTAGAACATGCGATACCAGATCGGTTTAGGGGAAGAGATATCAAAATTTCTGCAGAAGGGATGGAAAACCAATTGGTAGAAC
>JAPYRM010000085.1:0-390 GCA_029941175.1 Halobacteriales archaeon | reverse complement strand
ACTTGGAGGAGAAACGCTTACAATCTCAGATGGCATCAATATAATTCCGGAGTATGCCGCGATGTTTTTAATGGCTCGTGGAAAGGCAGAGAAAGTAAAAGAATCTAAAAATTAACTAGTACAATGAATTTAGAAGATTTACGAGAGATCCAGATTGAAGAAAGAACTAGAAGTGACTTACAACCATTGTTAGATTCATTTTATGCGGATGTGTCGAAATGCATACAAAATCTTAGGGTTGAAAGGGAAAATATTTTAGAAGGGGGTATTGATGCAGTGGATGCCAAAACGGTTCGCAGGATAGAAGATGAAATCAGAACAGTAGGAGAAGTGGTAGAAGCCATATATGATCGCCGGGTTGGGAAAATTTTAAAGGGCGCTAGCCTCACA
>JAPYRM010000084.1 GCA_029941175.1 Halobacteriales archaeon | reverse complement strand
TGGTTGGGGAGATACATAGATAATAAAGCGATTGTGGAGTTGAAAACGATCAATGAGAAATATGGAGTTCATATTCTAGGGGAAGGGGGAGAATATGAAACTCTTGTAACTAATGGTCCCCATATGAATCGGGGTGTGGGAATAGAATATGACGTTTTTTGGGAACAAAATTGGGGAGAAATACGAGTAAAAAATGCGTGGTTAAACTGAGTATAGGAGATAAAGACAAATGAAAAATCTACACAAAATTATCCGATTTGGGTGTGGGCTCCAATTAATGCCCCAGAAAGATCGATATTTCGTATTTGGGTTGCTTCGTCGATAATGGAATCCCTTAAATGACAAGAGTCAACGACGGCATTTGGAAAAACAACGGAGTTTTCTAAGTGCGAATCAGTTATTTTTGCCCCGGCCATTACATGAACATTTTTCCCCAGAGTGGTTCCAGAAAGGGTTGCTTCTGAATTTATAAGAGTTCCATCGTCTAAAGCCCAAGCTACAGCACCTAGATAACTTTCAGGAGTGCCAATATCGAACCAAGCTCCATCGAATGAAAATGCGTAAACGGAATAGTTTGGGTAAAGCCATTGGAGGAACCACCCAGGTTCGTCTGGATTATTTCCATCAGAGAGATATGAGTGGAATAAAGAGAGGGTGTTAGCAGGGAATGCATAGCAAGCAATAGAAACTAGACTGCTTTGGGGGTTAGATGGTTTTTCTTCAAATCCCACTACCTGCTCTTGGTCTACTTTAACCACGCCATAGGATTTTGCGAGTTCTTTATTGCCAACGTCATATGCAGCAAGACACACGCTTTGTTTAGATTCAAAAAAATTTAGAAAATCACTTATAGAGAAACTTATTAGATTGTCCCCTGCGATCACCAATAAATCATCTTGTATTTGTTCTCGGTCTAAGAGTTGACCAAGTGCCCCTATAACTCCAAATTTTTCCTCTTCTGCGGCAGTTTCCTCCACAGTTAATTTGGGTTTTGAAAAAGGGGCGTTTGCTAAATGGTCCGTAAAATCATCTGCGAATAGTTCATTAGTACTTACATAAACATTATTGATTCTAGGTTCTTGTTCAAGTTCTTGGAAGATTCGATCGATGACCGTAGAAGTACCCACAGGCAATAGCATTTTTGGCCTATGTTGGGTTATCGGCCATAATCTTGTAGCATATCCACCCGCTAGAACAATAGCATCCATGAACAAGAATTACCTTCGAATGATAAGACTTTTTGGATAAGATAGCATGCCAATTGCAAAGTAATAATCACGAGGGGATGGGTTGATGTGAATGGACAAATTCTCGGAGAAGTTTTGCGCCGAGTATTGCGGTTTGGCCAGAGTCTCTATCGTTGACTTCCACGATGTCAAATCCGGATGCATGGGGAGAAACAGAACGAACAATGTGGAGCATTTCTTGCGCGGTCAATCCAAAGGGCTCTGGAGTTCCGGTTGCAGGAGCAATGCTAGAATCTGCCGCGTCGATATCAATGCTAAAATAAATAGATCCGGTTAAATTGGGTTTCCAGCTATGAACTTCTTCAGGAGGTATTATAGTAACATCACTGTTAGTGGCACGTTCCCATTCTTCTTCGCAGCCAGATCTTGCCCCAATAATAATTGCATGATCTACAACTTCAAGTGCCCTCAGTGTAGAAGTGGCATGACTCCAAGAGTTATCTTGATAGGAATCTCGAAGATCAAGATGTGCGTCGAGACAAACATAAGTATCGGGCTGTAATGCCCGAATGGCAGCCATATTTACCGTGTGTTCTCCACCAATAATAATAGGAATAATATCGTCATTGACTGCTTCGGTGACGAATCCCCCTAAATAATCAAGGTAGGTCGGGGGATGGGAAGATTCGGGGACTACATCTCCGAAATCATGGACCGATAATTCTGAAAAATGTGTCTTTGTTCGGGGGTCATAATCTTCAAAATGCGCAGAAAATTTCCGAAGTTGGTTTGGTCCGAATCTTGTCCCGGGGATAAAAGTGGTAGAGAAATCAAAAGGGGCCCCAAAAAGTACATATGAGGCTTCGTTTCGAGAGGCTATAGCCCCAGAAAATAACATTACTTTACGACAACCTTTCGTTGGGCATCATACTCTAGATATTCAATTTCACTGTCACCAGAAATATTCAATTCGCTGGGTATTTCTAGTGAAAATGATTCATAGGAATTTAGATCCATTATTTGAGCTACGTTATTTCCCTCCAAATTGATGACTTGCCCTTGTCTTCGTTCGATTACTGGAACCCATACTTTTGCATCTACGGGTTGAGACATGCTTCTTTTTTTATTGTCGAATACACCTTTACCTTCAATTCTTGCTTTGGCACTTCCATGCTTTCCTGGTTTGGCCGTGCTGTAGGCAATTATTTCACAGGGCGCATCGTCCATAATCAAATAAGATCCTTTTTGGATATCGCGAATCTCCTTTTGCAATTTGACCATACAGAATTTCAAGATAAGAACATATAAAAACGGTTGGTTTCGATGAGAGGGGTTAACTACTTAAAAATTTTGTTGAGACATATACAGTTATGCTTTCGTTTGCGAAGAGAAAATTGGAGAGATTTTACGAAGACCTTTTACAAAGTGAGATAAAAAACCCCCCCAAACATGTGGCAATTATACAAGATGGGAATAGGAGATATGCCCGGAAGTTTGGAATTGAGAGAGAAGAGGGACATATGGAAGGTGCAAAAACGACTGAAAAAGTACTTCATTGGTGCAAAGAAATTGGAGTAGAAGAACTGACGTTATATACATTTTCAACTGAAAATTTTGACCGGTCGGACAAAGAACAAAAAGAATTATTTAACTTGATAGAGTTAAAATTGAATCAATTTTCAGAAATGGGAGAGGAATATTCGGGAGAAGTGCGTGTGAGAGTGATAGGCCAACTGGAAAGAGTGCCCAATCGTATTAGAAAGATAGCTAGAAAGATAGAGATAGATACTATAGAAAATACCAAATTTAAACTTAATATTGCGTTGGCATATGGAGGGAGAGATGAAATGTTAGGTGCCGCAATAGAAATAGCAGAAGATGTAGCTTCAAAAAAGATATCCCTAGAGGAAATTGATGGTAAAATGATAGAATCTAGATTGTCAAATCAAAATATCAGAGATGTGGATTTGATCATTAGAACGGGAGGAGACGCTCGTACATCAAATTTCCTCCCATGGCATGCGAATGGGAACGAAGCAGCAGTGTTTTTTTGTACCCCATACTGGCCAGGGTTTTCGAAAATTGATTTTCTGAGAGGAATTAGAACATATGAATATAGAGAAGATACTTGGCAAACGACTCGCACGGAGAGAGCTATAGCGATTATTAAAGTTGTGAAAAGGGCGGAAATTGAAGATGTTAAGAAGGTGGCAAATCGTTTGCGCGCATACGTTCCTGAAAAAGTATTGGAAGAGATAGTAAACGGAGTCGATCAAGAAAATAGAGGCCCTGCAAGATATGACGAGAATTAGAATGCAAAAGACGGGTTACTAACTTCCAAACCTACGCTTTCGGGACGCATAATCGCGGAGTGCTCGGAGATAGTCACGCTTGCGGAAATCCCTCCAATTAATATCAGTGAAATATAACTCAGAGTAGACAGATTGCCAGATCATAAAGTCAGATAAGCGCTCCCCTCCTGTTTTAATGATTAAATCTGGTTCTGTTGGGAAAACGAGGCGTTTTTCAATAGTTGCTTTTGATATTTTGTTGGTAGATAGAGTTCCAGCAGACACATCGGTGCAAATAGATTTTACAGCTTCTAGGAATTCATATTTTCCCCCCAATCCGATTCCGATTCTAATAGGCGTTTCAGCACGTGAGAAATGGCTTGGTTTGCAGGTAGTTATTTCATGAGGAGTTTGGATTCTAGAGAGTTCTCGGTCGAGGGTTGGTATTATAGCAGGGTCAAGAACACTAACATAGACTGAAACTATTTCAGCCCCATAATCAAAGACCCATTTAAAGAATTGTTCAAGTGTGGAATAAGATTGATTGATAAGTAAATCGCTTTCAGTTATGACTAGAACTACATGTCGCGGGGTTATTTCTTGTGAACGGCGTATTCGAAAACTTAGATATTGGTCATAGAGTCCCACATAAAAAAATCAGTTTTCAAGAGGGGAAAATGCCTCGATTCAGACGGGAAGATTAAATAATCGTTGGGGATATAATTTGACGTGCAGAACAGAGTGGAGA
>JAPYRM010000083.1 GCA_029941175.1 Halobacteriales archaeon | reverse complement strand
GAAGATCCGTTTCAAAATACATGGAATGTTATTTCTGGTTTTGTTGGATTGGAAGCTGAAGTAAGTGCGATGCTCACGTTTGTAAATCAGGGGAAACTCACGTTGGAGAAATGGGTTGAAATGCACAGTAAACGACCTGCAGAAGTATGGGGAATGTATCCAGAAAAGGGATCGCTTAAAATTGGAACTGATGCAGATTTCACGGTTTTTGATTTGGATGAAACATGGACCTTAGATAGGAAAAACCTCCATTCAAAAAACACAGCCACTCCATGGCATGGTGAAACGTTTACGGGAAAGGTTACAATGACTGTTGTTCGTGGAAGTGTTGTGTATGAAAACGGAGAGGTAGTTGGAGAGAGAGGGTACGGTACCCTTGTTGATGTAGATAGCATGCCTTGGAACTCCCCAAGAAAGCTAACAGAACCGCTCGGAGAATACAAAAATTATAGATAAATAAAAAGCGAAATCTATAGATAATTAAAATAATATTTTCAAAATGTCAGATTACATGAATCGAAGAGGTGCGGAAAGGATAGGGCTGAAAAGAGGAAAAATGCTTAGTGGAGCTATTGACCAGAATTTGAGAAATTTTTGGTCTTCTGCCAACAACAAAGGGATTTCTAAACAGGATGTTCTTGAGGAAGTGGATAATAATTCTCAAAGATTATCTAAGTTAACTAGAATGGAAATCAAAGGGATGTCCCGGGCAGCAAAAGTCCCTTATATGGACCTATTAGCATTTAATTTATTTGAGGAAAATATATCCCCAGATGGATGTACTGTTGCCATTTCTGCGGGTGATGCATCTGCATCGGGGGAAACTATTTTCTTTAAGCAGTCGGATAAAAAAGGATCTATCGAATTCGCAGGAGAAAATTGTTATGAAAACCAGCAAGTGAATGTTGTTCGGGTTGAAGAACATGAAGATGGGAAAAGTGTCTTAATGGTTGCTGCAGCAGGTTCTACAGCAGTTAAAATGGGAATAAATAGTAAAGGCGTTGCAATAGGTTCGAATATATCTAGAACAATTACGTTTGATGAAGAGGGGAAAAGTGCAAAGGAGTGGGCTGCAGCATCTAGGGGAGAATTTATGCGTCAGGGACTTATCCAGGGTGATACGGCTGTTGAAGCTGCACAAGTAATAGCTCCGTTGCTGTTATCAGACCCCATGTCTTCGCCGGGTAGCATAGATATTGCAGATGCCAAAAGAACAATAATTCTGGAAGGAGAATTCACAAATATGGCTGCAGAGTGGATTGAGAATGGAGTCATAGGGAGGGCAAATAAATTTGAAATTCTTAGTCACCTTGCAAGATCAAGATCGGAAATACCTTCGAGTTATTGTAGATATGAGAGAGTTATGGAAGTACTAGAAGCTAACAAAGGGAATGTTACAGTAGAAACTATGAGGGATTTGTCCATAGATATTAAGAATGGTCCAGGTTTAAATTCCATTTGTAGATACCAGGAGAACGATTATAATGACGAAACTACACTATCAGCTGCCATATTCCAACTTAAGGAAGAAAACCCAGGAAAAAGTGAAGTTTACATAGCCCTTGGAAAGACATCCTATTCATGGAGATCTGAAGAAGGAGAAGGCTGGATAAAAATAAGTGCAGATGCTAAAGAAGATGATATTCCAGAGAATTTCCTTAGTGGAGAAGCTTGGTTGAAATATTACACAGAAGAGCCGTACCAAGGGGACCAAGATCCAACTCCCTTGGTTTAATTAAGAGTAAAGAAATTCATTATTTGCGAGGAGTTGGACAGTTGAGTATAAAAAGAGGAAAATATATATTTAGACGGAGCTAATAAAGTTACGTGATGCGTGAAGAAGCTAGCGAATCGATGCAAGATTATTTAAAAAATATTTATCTAATTATTCGAGAAAAAGGAGGATCTGTGTCGACTTCTGAGCTTGCTAAAAAAATGAGAGTGAGTCCACCTACTGTGACAAGTATGTTCGTTAAACTGGGGGAAAGAAAACTTGTAAAATATGAAAAATATAAAGGGGTGAAGCTTTCTAAAAAAGGAGAGGCAATTGCACTAGAGGTGTTACGCCATCACAGATTGATAGAGGCATATCTTGTAGAGCATTTGGGTTATGACTGGTCGGAAGTACATGAAGAGGCAGATGTATTGGAACATCATATTTCAGAAAAGATGGAGCTCAGAATTGCAAATGCTCTTGGAAATCCAAAATTCGACCCGCATGGTGCCCCCATACCAAGTGCGGATTTATCTTCAATTGCAAAAGATGAGACTACTAGATTGGGAGAGCATATTTCAGGAGATATTGTTGTAATAGAAAGAGTAAGAGAAAGAGAGAAGGAAGAGTTACAATATTTAGCAGGAATAGGGATGGTACCAGGGAAGCAAGCTGAGGTCGAATCTGTGGCACCATTCGGAATGGTTACCATTACTAATGAGAATGGGACGCATAGTTTACCAAAAGAAATAGCAATGTCCATACATGTTAAAAAAATCTGAGGAGGGGCAGAAGGATGATAGGAGGAATAATAGTGGGGATATTATTTGGGTTGGTATTGGCTGCACCTCCGGGGCCAATGAATGCAATAATTGCGGATGAAAGTATAAACAAGGGGTGGAATGCAGGAGTTCAAACTGGTTTTGGAGCAATGGCATCGGATATGGTCCTACTTTTGTTGGCCTACATGGGGGTGATCACGGTCATAACTTCGAGGGGTTGGTTACAAGGGATACTGATAGGAATTGGGGGAATGGTTATGCTAGTTTTTGCATATAGGTTATTTCGAGGTGGCAGAAATAAAATCAAATGGGAAGTGAAAACAAACAATAAAAATGGATTTTTAAAAGCACTAGGATTAGGAATAACAAATCCATGGCAAGTGGCTTTTTGGGCAGGGATGTCTGCAGCATTATTCCAGAACAAAGGAATGAAAACTATAGCAGAGGTAGTGGGAGGAATTACAGGGTGGGAGATTCAATTACAGAATGTAGAGGTGATTATAGGGATATTTTTTGGCATACTCATATGGATCTTGATTTTTCCAACAGTGTTGATAATGGCGGGGAAGAAGGACGAACAAATTTTCCGGCTGATTTCGTTAGTGAGTTCTGTGATACTAGCAGTGTTTGGAGGTATATTTTTAATGAAATCGGTTTCGATGTTATTTATTGGATAATTCAAATGCCCCGGGGGTTTCTTCGTCTATCCATTCTTTTAGCCATGTCGCCCGTTGAACTCGCTGGTATGCGATAGAGTATGCGGTGTCGCTTTCGACCCTATGTAGAGTTTCTTTTCCACGAGAGATGACTTTTTGTAGTGTGTCGGAAATGTGAGAAGAAGGACGTGAATCATATCCCATTCTCAGAAGTAGAAGTGCAGATCCATTGGCTCCAATTTTATCAATCATATCCGCTTCGATTAGACACCTTTCTTCGAGGGATAAATTGGACAGGTGGCCTTCATAGATATGATTAGAGATTATTTTATGGATGGTATCGGAGAAAGAATCGGGGAAGTCAAAATTGTTTTGCAAATAATCTCTGGCGAGGTCTGCCCCATCTTGGGCATGGTCTTTTTGGGATGAGGAGAATTTTGCAATGTCATGGAATAGGGCAGATATGCGAACACTATCTATGTTTGCACCTTCTTTTTGTGCTATTTTTGTAGAGATTGTAACTACATTGATAGTATGAATAAAACGATAATCTGCAGAATGCCAAGGATACCATCTCATTCTATTGCCATCAGCGTCGTTTTGGGTACTAGAAATTAGCTGTTCGTAGACGAACTCCTTCATTTTTTGGAAATCGAATGGAGAAACCTCTATTTGTTCGAACTTAACACTCATGGGGCGCTCCCGAGATCAATAGATTCGTCGGTCATATGTAAAGTACGATGGGAGGTTTGGATCTTTAGGCTTCCGGAGATCAAATGTATAAATAGTCAAAATAAAAAGTTATAAATGGGTTCAATATGAATTGAAAATTCGCTGTAGTTCTCCATAATCATTGGTTTTCATCAATGCCAATGCCAATAGTATACGTGCTTTTTGAGGACGGAGGGTTCCACCGTTTAAGAAGGGTTCTTTTACTGGTTTGAATCCAGAAGTTCCACGGTTGCATAGAACAACAGGTATGTCTTTTTTAGTGGCTTCGATGAGGGCATCCCCTTGAGTGGGATAGTTGTCAGGCCAGGCAGGACTACAAGTGGGAAATGCGGCGCAAACGATACCC
>JAPYRM010000082.1 GCA_029941175.1 Halobacteriales archaeon | reverse complement strand
ATATTGTAGCTCAAGAATATGTTAAAAAGTCGTGGGATTTGCTCCCAAGATATTATGAAACATTTGGGACTTTTGCTTACATAGCTGGGAAAACTGAAGAAATTAGGTTGAATACGGCGGTGACTGTGTTACCGTTTAGAGATACAGTTTGGGTTGCAAAACAGGCTGCAACGTTGGATGTGTTGTCAAAAGGGAGACTATTATTTGGAGTCGGAATTGGGGCGTATAGAGAAGAATTTGAATCGGTTAGACCCAATGAGAATGCTAGTAGGGGCGAGATTATGGATGAGTCAATGGAAGCATTAAGTCAACTATTGAAAGGACCAGCTGCGTATAAGGGAAAATACGTTGAGTTTGAAGAGATAGATCTACACCCTAGACCGGTTCAAAATCCATTTCCAATATATGTGGGAGGAAATCATTCGAATGCAATATCAAGAGCCGTTAAATGGGGAAATGGATGGTTACCTTTTGCATTGACCCCAAATGAAATTAAAGAGAGAAGTACTCAGATAAAAGCATTCTGTGAAGAAGAAAAACGAAATCCAAAAGAGATTGATGTTGCCCCGCAACTTGTTTGTTGCATCGATAGAGATTCGGATACTGCGAAGAAAAATTTCGAGTCGTCCCAAGTATTTGAGCACATGAGATCGTTGATACAGTCTACACTGAAAGATCAAGAGTTCGATGCGCTGATGGATGTTACGCTAGTAGGAGACCCAACAGAAATTATTGAAAAAATCGATCGATATCACGAAGTGGGTGTGAATCATTTTCCTGCAATTATGTTTGCCGCTAATGATGTAGAAGAATTGGTTCTCAATTTGAAAGTTTTTTCTGAAACCGTGTTGCCTAGTTTTTGAAATATTCAAAAAGTGATTCGGCGAGGTCTAATAAGAAGTATTCATCTCCGTAACTTCCAACAATTTGGAGTCCAATTGGAAGTCCGTTTGCATTTCCACAAGGAATGCTGATCGCAGGATGGCCAGATAAATTAAAAGGATGAGTATTGTAATTAATAGGAGGGGAAGTGTTCCGTGAAAAGGTACCAAACTCGAATGCAGTCGTAGGCGTTGTAGGAGTAATAAGAATATCAAGATTATCAAAGAGATTGTCGATAGAATCTCGTACTTGATCTTTTTTTGCTAACGCTTTATGATACACAGCTCCATCTTGATATGACATTATTTGAGATCCAGCAAGGAGGTATTGTTTTAAGGAAGGTGAAAGGAGATCTAATTTGTCGAGTGATGCCCCGGATAATAGAGAAGTGTCAGAAGATTGAGAAAGAATTTCTTGGGAAAAGTACTGATAGATTTCCCCCATAGAAATTGCCATCCAGATAGGAGAGGATAACTCTGATTTTGGAAAATCGATAGTAGTAACATTGGCCCCATTTTCATTCAAATTGTCGACTATATCAAGAATAGGTTTGGAAACTTCAGGGAGTACCGGGCTTTGATATAGAGAATCTGGCAAACCTATTTCCAATGTTCCAAAATTGACTTGAGATTTAGGAGATGGGAGACGTTTTTCATCTAAGAGTACACCTAGAGTTTTTCGGAGAAGATCAAAATTAGAACCAAGTAATCCTACAGTGTCTAAACTGCGAGAAAGTTCGACTACTCCATGGGTAGAAATGGCCCCCTGCGTGGGTTTTAATCCAATAATTCCACAAAAACTAGCAGGGATTCTAACACTACCGCCTGTATCAGTTCCGATAGCAACGTCTGCAAGGTTTGCAGCTATGGAAGCACCGGAACCACTGGAAGAACCACCAGGAGTGTAGTCGGGATTTATTGGGTTCAAGGTTGGGCCAAAATAGCTAGTTTCACCGGTGGGACCAAAGGCGAATTCGTCCATATTAGTTTTGCCGACGATTGTGGATCCTGCAGTTAATAATTTGTCAACCAAAATTGCATTCTGAGCAGGGGTGCAATTTGAGAGTATGGCAGAACCTGCGGTTAAGGGGTACCCTTTTATTGCAACATTATCTTTTACCGCCACTCGGACTCCGTCTAGGATACCAGAAACAGCAGTAGTAGGAGTAGGATCAAATTGAGTTATGAAAGCATTATAATGATCGACAAAAGGTGCGGATGAAAGAGATTTGCTTGAACGTTGAGAAGAAGAAATTGGATCTAAATTTTTAAAGGAAGATAATAACTGATTTACCATAGGCATGAGGGCATCTTGCTCATTTTTATCGATAGAAAATCCAAGTTGTTCGGAAATGGAGAGGAAATAATTTGGAGACAGGGGACCAGGTGGCATTTGAATTACAATCCGGCCCATTCATCGAATGATACGGATATGTCGAAGTAGGCAAGAGCTCTTGCCATAGTTCGGGTTATCATTTCGTCGATATCTTTTGGTTTCTGGTAGAAGGAAGGAAAGGGAGGATAAATAATCCCCCCCGCGTCGGTTACAGAAAGCATATTTGTTAGATGGATTCTGTTTAGGGGTTTTTCGCGTGGCATAAGAACCAACCTTCGACGTTCTTTGAGTATGACGTCTGCAGCTCTAGTGATTAAATTCGAAGAGTTCCCATTGGCTATATTGGAAAGGGTTTTCATCGAACAAGGGGTCACAAGCATACCGTTAGTATGGAAGGATCCACTAGCTATAGTTGCCCCTATATTTCGATTATCATGAACTTCGTCTGCTAAACCAGTAACTTCGCTTAGAGAATAGTCAGCTTCTTGCTGAATATTTATTTTGGATGCTTCAGAGAGAACTAAATGAACCTCTACATCTGTATTTGAGAGTAGTTCTAGTGTTCGGATACCATACAGTTGTCCGGTGGCACCTGTCATTCCAAGAATAAAACGTTCGGTCATGGGATATATATGAGGCGCAGGAGTTATGAGAGATTCGATTTGGATAGTTTGGAGTGTAAGAGGAGCTTTTACGTTAAAAGGAGTAGTAGAAGGAGATATGCCCATAGAGATAGAAAAAAAAGACGGGCAAGCAGTATATTTGTGCGAAGCATGTGGGGAACATTTCGAAGACAAATTTCAAGCTGAAGACCATGAGCAATATTGTGGTCCTCGGCGTTCTATGTGAATTTAGAAGATAAATGAACGATAAAATGGGTGAAGCGGTATGTCTTTGTGTGGTTAAGAGGATTATAGGATAATGTCAAGAGTAAAAAAAGTGATACACACGTGCGTTTGGGTATCAAATATAGAAGACACAAAATCATTTTATATAGAAGGTTTGGGACTGAATCACACGTGGGGATTTACAGGAGGGGATGGGGTGGAGAATTTTTATATTGCAGGAGAGGAAGGGGGGGCAGAAATTCAATTTAAATACAGACCAAATGAAGAGGATAAGTCTGAACAAGAAGTAATTGTTGAAAGAAGGGGTATGGATCATTTAGCACTATCCGTGCAAAATGTGAATGAAACAGTTGAAGAAATGGTCAAAAAAACTGGATGCAACATTGTAGTCGGGCCTTTTCAAAATGATGAAACTGGAGTTAGAGCTGCTTTTATTGAAGATCCTGACGGGTATGTCGTGGAGTTGGTTCAATATCTCGAAAGTGGCACCAATTCTAAGATTTGATCACTTTTAATGAACTCAAAACATTGAAGTTGCCGCCGAACATCTGAATTGTCATGGAGGCAGCAGCTCAAGAAATTAGCAATCTCATTGGTCGTGAAGTTTATTCAAAAAATGGCATCTTTGTAGGAGAAGTAGATGACGTACAGATAAGTTTAGATAACGAAGCTATCACAGGATTGGCCGTTTCTAGTGTCAACAGTGCATTGTTCAAAGGATGGGACTTAAATGGAAAGGGAATTCTAGTCCCATATCGGTGGGTTAGGGCTGTTGGAGATATCGTTCTCGTAAATGATGTTGTCGAACGGGTGGCTGCTAAGGATCAAACGGACGAATAAGAAATTTTGAAAGGGAGAGAATGGTTTTCCCGTAACGCATTAAGAGATGGTTTGAAAAAGTATTTCGTCGCGTCTATATTACACACGTTAGGGCCGGTAGTTTAGTCAGGTAGAGCGACGGACTCTTAATCCGTAAGTCAGGGGTTCAAATCCCTTTCGGCCCGTTTGAGAGAGAAGAGATGGAAATTTACCCGTGGGAATGGAAAATAACCTATGGCAGTGGATCCTTCTAAAGATCATAGAGCGAATTATGACTATACAGGAGGGAGTTCTCACGAATCAGATCTTGTTGAAGAGCTTAAAGAATTAATTGAGGGCGAAGTTAGGTTTGATACATACACGCGTCACCTGTATGCAAC
>JAPYRM010000081.1 GCA_029941175.1 Halobacteriales archaeon | reverse complement strand
ATCTTGTGCAACAACGTTGAGTATTTTTAGAGGAATATTTCGTAGCTTTTGTCCTATTTCTTTTCGTGCGATTCTCAAAGCGTGTTCTTCGCCTTCCGCGTTGAAAACGATCATTTCTAATTCTAGAGCTGCTAGACCGTCGTTCGCTGCTACGAATGCAGGTTCGTGGGAGTCACCGCAGTTGGGACAAGTTCTATTTACTGCAGTTATTTCGACATATTTGAGATCGGGGTTGAGCATATCTCCAGTTTTAGATATTGCTATCCGAACAGCTTCATTAGGAGTCTCAACGTTATATACCGGCACTGCGGCTTCAAGAGTAACAGCATAATCCATGTCTAGTGTGGCATGTGATCAAAGTAGAAGAATGTTAGCTATATGATTTGGAAAGAGGTTTAAAATACTTGGTCGGAAAGGATAATCGTTGTGCAAAAGTAAGGATAAGAACATAAGATGGATTCGGGCATTATTTTGAATAGTTCATTAGCAGGTGGATTGGACCTACAAGCTACGCTTGAAAGTGGTCAGACGTATTTGTGGGATCGGGATGATGGGAATGACTATTTGGGCTCTGGTCTCAAGGGGGGAGATGCATGGTATAGTTCCGTGATTGATGGAAGAGTGATACGTTTAAGACAGGTTGGGGATCAATTGGAATGGAGATCCACTTCTGACGTGGATGAAATTGTTAGGCGAGTTTTGGGGTTAGATGATGATTTGGAGAAAATAATGAAAATGGGCCTTAAAGATTCGCTCGTAGAATCTGCGTATTCCACATACAATGGTATGCGAATTGTTCGAGATCCATTTTTTGCATGTGTTGTTTCATTTATTTGTTCTGCTCAAATGCGGGTTGAGAGGATATTTGGGATGCAGCAAAGACTTCGAAGAAAGTATGGGGAAAAAATTAGATTTGAAGGAAAAGATTACTATGAATATCCCAAAGTAGATAGAATCGCGCGATTGAAAGAATCAGATTTACGTAAAATGGGGTTGGGATACAGAGCACCATACGTGATAGAAACTGCAAAAATGTTAGAAAAAGACCCAGAAGGAATCGCTTATATTATCGAAGATTATGAACAGAATAGAGATAAATTAACGGAATTAAAAGGCGTTGGACAAAAGGTTGCAGACTGCATTTGTTTATTTTCGTTAGGGCATCTAGAAGCAGTCCCTCTCGATACGTGGATTAGATCTACAATTGAAATTCACTATCCAAATTGCAACCATAAATCATATCGAGATATGTCTCAAGCTGTAAGAGATGAGTTTGGACCATATGCAGGGTATGTACAAACCTACATTTTTCATTACTTGCGTCATGAAGCTGGCAGGACTAGTAAAATAGTATCATTGGATGAATAGAAAATCGCCAAGATAGGACATAAAGGAGGATTTAACGCGCTGCCAGTCTAAAGAATGTGTGATGATAACTGCGAAGAGAATGGCAATGGTAGATCTAAATGCTGCTGAGTTGGGGGTTTCGCAGATACAGCTTATGGAATCCAGTGGACATGCGGTTGCACGGGAGGTTAAAAAAATTGCGGCAGGTGGGGAAAAAATAGCAATCATAGGAGGTAGAGGGAACAATGGGGGTGATGCTTTTGTTTCTGCACGCTTTCTCAAAGATTTTGAAGTGAAGATTTATTTGATAGGCAGACCAGAATTGATAACAAGCCCTGCTGCGAGAGGAAATTGGGATGTGTTACAGACATATGGATACAATACCCAGGTTATAAGAGATATATCAGAATTCAAATTAGAAGATCCAGATATAATAGTGGATGGGCTATTAGGAACAGGAATAAAGGGTCCCGTAAGGGAACCAGATCGATCCATAATTGAGATAATAAATGAGACAGAAGCAACGGTGATCTCAGTGGATGTTCCTTCGGGGGTTGATGCAGATAAAGGAAGTACTGGAATTTCAGTTGACCCCAACTTGATAGTAACGTTTCACGATTTGAAACCAGGAATAAAAGTGCATGAAAATGTAATTATTGCAGATATTGGGATTCCAAGGGCCGCTAGTATTTTTGTTGGGCCAGGAGATCTCCTCCCATTGAAACGCCCTAGGAAGAAACATAAAGGTGACTTTGGACGTGTCATGGTAATAGGAGGGGGGCCATATACAGGAGCTCCACTTCTGTGCTCGTTAGGAGCTCTAAGAGCAGGAGCAGATCTTGCGTATGTGGCAGTTCCATCTTCGATAGCAAGTGAGGTTCAAGGATATACACCGGACGTAATAGTTGAACCATTTAAGGGTGAATTATTACTACCAGAGCACGTAGATAAGTTGGTAGAAAGATCGTTCGAACTGGACGTTGTAGTAATTGGCCCAGGATTGGGAAACAGTGGAAAAACCAAAACGGCGATAAAATTATTTCTGGAAAAATATGAAGGCAAAGCGGTTGTTGATGCAGATGCCCTTAAAGTCGTTCGAGATCTTGAAACTTCTGCGGAGATTATTTTTACGCCACATGTGGGTGAATTTACAGAAATGGGGGGGCCAAATCTTACGGGTGAATTGGATGAACGAATGGGAGTAGTGGAAAAATTTACTGGAGAATTGGGTCAAGTAGTCCTAGTCAAAGGAGATCAAGATATAATCTCGAATGGGAGCGATACTCGTGTTAATCAGACAGGGAACCCGGGGATGACAGTGGGAGGAACGGGAGACGTACTTGCAGGAGTTGTAGGGGCATTATTCTGCACCCAAGAAAGCTTGACAGCGGCCACGATAGCGGCATATGTGGTGGGAATGTCAGGAGATCTTGCGGTGGAGGAGAAAGGGGGATATGGATTACTGTCCACAGATTTGCTTCCACATATTCCAATGTCGTTGGGGGGAAAGCATGAAGGATAAACTGACCCATATTGATCATAAAGGAGATGCAAATATGGTAAATATTGGAAACAAGAAAGATGTTATAAGAAAGGCAAAAGCAAGAGGAGAAATTAGATTGAAAACTTCGACTATAGATGCTATTGAGAAAGATTCAGTAGTCAAAGGCAATGTGTTATCAGTTGCTAGAGTGGGGGCAATTGATGCAGTCAAACATACATGGGAAATAATTCCACTTTGTCATCAAATAAAAGTAAATGGAATTGAAGTGGAATTTTTAGTCGAGAAAGATAAAGTTATTATGGAAGTTGCAGTAGAGACATTCGGGAAAACGGGGTGTGAGATGGAGGCCCTTGTGGGGTTGAGTACAGGATTGAATACGATATGGGATATGGTCAAGGCCATTGAGAAAGATAAAGATGGAAAATATCCCACTACTTCGATTGGACAAGTAGAAATTATAGAAAAAGTAAAAGGTGACTGAGATAGTATTTATCTAATGGGAATAAACGGATTCTGTGGAAATTGAAATTCAACAATTGGGGCGTGAATTTGGAGCCGGTGCGGTTATTGGTGCCATCATAGGATTTACAGCGAAAAAAATGGCAAAATTAGTTGCAGTGATAATAGGAATAGAAATAGTATTGTTTAGACTTTTAGAATCTAGAGGCGTTATTCAAGTAAACTGGGGTAAAATTGAAAATTCGTTTTTAGGAATCGGGGATGTTGCAGGTGCTAGTGTACCTCCTTCTTGGATAGTTTCAATAATATCTACGTTATCAATAGGCGTAGGTTTTATGGGTGGTTTTCTTTTGGGATTTAAGTATGGATAAGTAGTAGAAAAACGTAAAAATAAGTTAATTTTTATCTTTTACAATTCTAGTTTCTGCTTCACCTTGTGACAAGCCATTTGCTAAGTTATAGAACTCATCTTGCATTCCAGCAGGGAATCGGACAACACCAATCCAAGATCCATCATTTTGCCACTCTTCCTTTTGAAGGGTGCCAAATGCTCGGATTTGGGCTTGTGCTTTTCCAGCATATGAGGAAGAAAATCGAACTGCAATGGATATTTCCTCAAATCGGATAGGTATCAGTGGTCGAAGAGCGTCAAGTGCATCTCCGACCTGATTTTCAACAGGTTTTAAAGGGTCGACACGGAAACCAGATTGTTCAAGTGCAGCTTCAATTCTAGCGGGTGGATGGGGGGCATTGTTCATCTGGGGGTTGATGGCATTCCGAGTGATGATAGTAACAAGTTTCCTGTGTTTTTGTGCTTGCATTTCTCGACGTTGTTCGGCTGTGATTTGAATATCACCTAGTCGTATGACTTCGGGGATTATAAGAAGAGGATCTGTCGTATTGAATACTTTTTTTAGATTTTCTTCAGCAGGTCTATCACCACGAGAAACGTCTTCAAATACGTCTTGTGCT
>JAPYRM010000080.1 GCA_029941175.1 Halobacteriales archaeon | reverse complement strand
TAGGACTCATTCGTGATATATTCGGAGATTACTATCTCGCAGTCCTTTCTCTATTTTTCATTAACCTCATCGCTTTGATATTTACCTTCAAATTTAAACCCGGAATTTCAATTAGCCTCTCCGATTAGCTCTTATTCACAACAGCATAACAATTCCCTTCATTTGAGTAAATGTCTATCACTTCCAATCTACTGGCATTGACATCTCTCTCAAATTCTTCTATATCATAAATGTGGTAATACCGCGGAACTTTAGTTCCATCCGGGAGGGTCCAATTAACAAGTGTATCAAAACCTCTCTCTTCATCAAAACGCTCATGCTCTGTACACCACGATCCTACAATGGAAATTCCGTTTGTAGTTAGCACACGCTCCAACTCATTTAAACTAGCAATCCTACATTCTGCAGTAGGAAGGTGATGTATCGTTGCAACATAAACTCCTATGTCTATACACTCCGTTCGAATCGGTAACTCCATTACATTTCCTCTAATGGGATTCACTTCAAACCCATTATTTTCTCCTCTGTTAACAGTTTCAAGTAACATCATGGAGCTCATATCTATCCCCACAACCCTTTCCACACATTTTGATAGTAGCTCCGAATGTCTCCCATTTCCGCAACCCATATCGAGCGCAACGTCTCCTGATAATTCTTCCAGAAACTTTCCTACTTCTGGCCATGGATGAAATCTAGTTTGAGAGAAATGCGACCCTATTTTTTCATATGCCTGCATAACCTCTTTGACGACTTCATAGTCTTCAGAAAGTTCACCGAGTATCATCTTTTTGAGCTTCTCCTCCTATTACTACACCCTCCTTCTATTTCATATTATCTTCCATTGTCTGACGTTGGGTATAATCAAAAAGACTATTATCATCTCTATCTAAACAGCTCACAATGGTTGCTATAGTACCTATACCACTCCAGTTCGGCATTCCTGGTGGAATGGAGCTCGCTGTAATATTGCTCATTGCAATACTTCTATTCGGAGCAAACAAGATTCCACAGCTAGCCAGATCCACCGGACAAGCAATGGGTGAATTCAAACGAGGAAGAGAAGAAATAGAAAAAGAAATCAGTGATTTAACTGGCGAATCTGACTCTGATACAGAGAAGGAAGATTCAAAAGAAGAATCTAAAGATTAACTTTATTCAATACATTTTCACGTTTTCCATATGCCTCACCGTATGGTAGCATCACCCTCTCCATTTCACCATCGATGAAAAGAAGTAATTGTGGGCAATACTTTGCTATTAAGGACACGTGGCCCAGCCAGGATAAGGCGACTGGTTCCTAACCAGTAGATCGCGCGTTCAAATCGCGTCGTGTCCGTTTAAACTCTAGATCTGTGCATTAGTCTTAGATATTCATTTTCTTGTTCCCAGAATACCTCGATTAGTGTCCCTTCATATGCCTGAGTTACTATGACGTCACCCTCTTCAATTAAACCAATCTTATGAATTGGTCTACCCCGTCCCTCTACTGTGATCAACACTCTTTCCACTTCAATTGGTTCTCCAGAAACGTGTTTCACTAAAATATGCGTGGAGTTAATTCTTTCAACATCCCATTCTATCCCTGGCATATCTCTCTCTTGAACTTTGGGAGTTTCTGTTATCTGAATCGCTACTAACAATAAGCTAAGAACAATTCCTAGTATAAGTGCAATCTTCCCCACTTTTATTGCCAATTTAATAAAATCTTTATCTTCCATTATGAGCCTTTGTCACCCCTAAAACTTTTCCCCTTCAATCATCCTCTTTATAGAACTTCATCCCCAAGAAGCATGTGTCTATTGATATTTACATCGCTGCTCTAGCCGCAGCAGTCGTTTGGGGGATTGACCCTGTCCTTTCCAAACGTGGAATGGCTCATGGGGGGCATGCTCTTCAAGCAGCTTTTGCTGTTATAACTATTGGGACTATAATATTCTGGTCTGCACTTCTCATTACACAAGGTCTAGACGCCATATTTAGTATATCCCCTCGCGTCGCGTTAATCTTCTTAGGAGGGGGGATTCTTGGAACTACATTAGGGCGAATCTCTTTTTACACTGGCATTGACAGAGTTGGAGCTAGCATCGCAGGTATCGGTGCCTCAACTCTGCCGGCCTTCGCTGCCATTCTAGCTCTAGTTTTCCTAAGTGAACCCCTATCCACTATTCACTCAACAGGAATCTTCTTAGTCGTCGTTGGACTTTCACTTCTCGCCATCTCCAAAGGTGGGAATATTTCTGGTTGGAGTTTTCAAGATCTAGTATTACCCGTTTTTGCTGGATTTGCATTCGGATTGGGGCAAGTCATACGGCGCTTTGGTCTTGTAGAAACTCCTGCAACTGTACTACAAGCAATAGCTTTAAACGATGCTGCCGCTTTCCTCGGTCTCTTTTTATTTTTATTTTTCTTCCGGCGTGATCTATTACGCCCCCCATCTTTACCTGCAACTGGTTATTTCGCCGCCGCTGGAATCGTATCCTCTCTTGGACTCTTCCTAGCATTCACCGCTCTCGATCTTGGCCGTGTGGCTATTGTGTCAACTTTAATTAGCACTGCTGGATTATTCACCGTGATACTGTCTTTTCTCTTTCTTCGCGATCTCGAACGCATCACGAAGAAAATGGTCACTGGTGCCATATTCATCGCCTTTGGAGCTGGAATAATGATTTATTTTTAACTTTTGTCATCTGATTCGATATCCTAAAACAACCACAATGTGATATTTATATATTGTGAGCAGAACAATTGAAGAATTTAAACAAACCCTTTCCCGATCTTTCTCTTTATCAACCCCTTTGATAACAGAGCAATTCTTCGGTACTTTGATGCGGACTGTTGATATTCTTATAACTGGACTTTTTTCTCCAGCGGCAATAGCTGCAATCGGCATAGCAGATGTTTATGCTCAACTCGCCATGCGGGTCGGCCAAGGACTCGGTGGAGGTGCCATCGCGTTATCAAGTCAAGATACTGGTGGACAAAATTTTACTAGTCGTGATGAGGCGATTGCACAATCATTGTTACTTGGGTTACTCTTTGGCATTCCCATCGCAATAATTGGAGTTCTATTTGGTCAAACCGCACTTGATCTCCTTGGAGCCCCTCCTGAGGTATCTAGACTCGGGGGTCTCTACTTGGCAGTGGTCCTCTTCGCCGCTCCTGCAGATATAATCACCGTCGTTGGATCTCGAGCCCTCCAAGGAACGGGGAACACACGCACTCCTATGTATATACTAATCGCCGCAAATATACTCAATATCGTTGGATCTATTTTACTTGGACTTGGAATTGGTCCCTTCCCTGAGCTATCCATTTTAGGAGTGGGAATTGCCACCGCGATTGCAGAATATTTTTCAGCAATATTGGTCTTATTTGCACTCGTCTCTACAGGAGTTTTGACAACATCCAAACTCCCTCGAAATCTCACCATCACCCGGCAACTTCTTGTCATAAGTACTCCTCAAATGGTAAGTGGAATCGTCACCACTGCTGTCTATTTACCTTTCAATGCATTACTCTTATTTTTTGGCATTGAAGTCACTGCAGCATATCATATAGGCCGAAGAATGTATCACCAATTGACAGGCCCATTTTACAGAGCTTATGGCACCGTCTCGAGTATAGTCGTTGGACAAGCAATTGGAAAAGGAGATCTCAAACAAGCAAGATTTGAAGGCTGGTTCACCGCCGGAATTAGTATTGTACTTCTCACAATTTCAGGTTTTGTTTTATTCGTCAAATCCGAATTCCTTGTAAGTATCTTCACTTCCGATCCTCTAACAATATATTATGCCACTAATTTTGCAAAATCCTTTTCGGTTGCAATAATATTTATCTCCCTTTATTTTTCACTAGCAGGTGCTCTCCACGGTGCTGGAGATGCCATGACCCCTTTCATAGCTAGAACCACCGGGTTCTTTGGGATATTCCTAGGTTTGTCTTATCTATTAAGCGTCCCTCTTAATTTTGGTGTCTTTGGTATTTATGTCGGAATCATATGTTCCTATTTCTGGATGGCTTCAATTGTGGTTTATGGGTTTTATAGTGATAAGTGGGAGCTACAAGCAATAGATTTCATGGAAAAAAGATATCACTCTGTCGCCAATAAGTAGTACTCTCTGATGTCAATATTCACCGGAACTTATGCTTCTATTCTTAGAAAGTATAGTTCCGCACCAATCAAGGGAAACATAGTTAACACTCTCTACCCAACCCAAAAGAATGGTGCAAAAATCTATCCCTGCAATGGTAATTCGTGGTGGGACTAGTAAAGGAATTTATTTTAAACGTAGTGATCTACCCGCCGATGAGTCCACTTGGGATAAAATACTACTCAGAGTTTTTGGAAGTCCCGATTCCATGCAAATTGATGGTATCGGAGGGTCTCATTCCACAACTAGTAAGGCCATGATGGTCTCTCCATCTTCGAAAGAAAATTTTG
>JAPYRM010000079.1 GCA_029941175.1 Halobacteriales archaeon | reverse complement strand
CTCATATCCCAATTTACCACGATGTTGTCGAAGAAATCATATCCCACCTTTCTAACTTAATCCTCCGAACTGAAAATGCGGGGTTAGACCGTTCAAAAATCATCATTGATCCTGGAATTGGTTTTGGGAAAACACCCTCACAAAATTTTGAAATACTTCGTCGCTTAGACGAATTCAAAACTCTAGGCTGTCCCATACTTATAGGCCATTCTCACAAGTCTTTATTCTCTTCTCTTAAAATCGATCCAAAGCATCGTTTATCTGCCACCATCGCAACTACTGCGATGGCGGTTTGCAACGGTGCTAGCATAATTCGTGCCCATGATATCTCCCACAATCTTGATGCTATTCGAATCGCAGAGGCACTTAAAGAATTCCCATATCCGACCGATCTTTAATTAACTTATCTGCCTTAGACTTCCCTAAGCTCTCGATAAGTTCTACATATTTTTCTATAAACTTTTTTTCTCCATATTCAAAAAATTTCTCTTCAATTTCTTTTCTAGGTAGTTTTGCAGCTTCTCTGATAGTTTGATGCAATACGTCTCCATCTGTTATTCTAAATCCTCTCTCTCTAGGTCTTATTAGTTCATGAGCGCTAGACGATTCGTGATATTCTGCAACCCCTATGCACCCGCAGGCAAGGGCCAATAAAAAGTCCTTAGGAAATCCACTCTTCCTCGCCGTGTGTACACAAACATGTGCTCCCTTGAAAATTGCTATTTTCTTTTCTATGGGGACCTCTCCTAGAAACTCTACTCTGCGTGAAATTCTTAAATCTTTTATTTGTCTCTCGTAAAATTCCTTCATTTCTCCATCCCCTATTATTGCAGCTTTCCATTTTACATCCCGAAGTTCTGCTAGAGCCAATAAAAGACTCTCTAAGTTGGAATTTTTATCTAATGACTTAGAGTAGACAATATCTGCAATCGTCTCTGTCTCTGTATCCTTTATACGTTTGATGTCAATCGGGTTTGGTAATTTTTCAACCAGTCCCATTTCACATCCGGCTTCTATCACACTTGTTCGAACCATTTCCGATGGGACTACTACTAGATCTGCCAAACCAAGAACAAATTTAGATTTTTTTCTATCCCTTTCTTTAATTTCAACTTGCTCATGGAAGTCCAATACTAATGGTTTTCTCAAAACAATGCTTGTAAGTTTTGACCCCATTACTACCGCTTGTTCTGTCCCGTCCGCGATTATCACATCTGGCTCATACTCTCTAATTTTTGAGGGTAACTGGGCTGCAAATCTCCATGCAACATCTTCTGCATCCTCTGATACTGCGTAATATCTTATCCCCTTGTGTATTTTCTCTCTATCCGCCCCCTCCCACCATTTGAGACAGTAGAAACTAACAGCATGTCCCTTTATAGCAAGTAACTCTGCTACTGTATGTAACCTCTTTGCAGTACTTTCCCCTTCTTTATGGATAGTCCGCCGCTCTACAATCGCGACTCGCATACCTATTCATTGAAGACCGAACTCAAAAATAGCCATCGATCTGTGTCCCCTATCAAATAACTCCAGTTTTCTCCGCCACCTCTTTTGCCTTCACTTCTCCAATTCCCTTCCCCAATATTGTACACCTATCTCGTATTTCGTGCGCAGTCGATAGGGCCTCAATAATACTTTCTCTTGCGACTCCTAACCCGTTAGCAGTCGTTGGGCACTCTAATTTTTCCAGCGTATTTTTTATTTTTTTCCATTTCCCAGAATCACCAGCGTGAAGATATTCAGTTAATATGGTTCCCACTCCGACTTGATGTCCATGAAGCCTTTCTCCTGGCTCTACCCTATTCAATTGATGACTAAATAAATGCTCCCCCCCACTTGCCGGATGAGAACTACCTGCAATACTCATCGCAACTCCCGATGAAACAAGTGCTTTTATCACCATGAAAACTGATTTTTCCGATTTCTTTAAAATCAATTCTACATTCTGAATAAGCATTTCCGCTGTCATCTCTGATAAAGCAGCTGCATATTCTGAATACTCTGCCTTTCCTTGGAGTTTCGCCAATCTCCAATCCTTCACTGCAGTGAAATTTGATATTATATCTGCACACCCTGCACTAGTCAATTTCCAGGGAGCACCTGCTATAATTTTTGTATCTGCTATAATTGCAATCGGAGGTTTTGCAGTAACACTGTGTTGAATTTCCCCATCTGGTATTGACGCCCTACTACTTGCAATCCCATCATGACTAGCCGCTGTCGGAACTGAAATAAATTCTTTGTGAAGCTCTACACTAGCTATTTTTGCAATATCTATCGGTTTTCCTCCCCCCACTCCTATCACAAAACCAAACTCATCTTTCTTTAATTCTCGGATAACTCTCTCGACTTCTTCCATCCCTTCTGATTTTATCACAATCATCTTAGGACTGTGTCCACTTTCTTCAAAATTTCTCAAAATCTCTAAACCCGCAACCATTTTTGGTGTTTTAGTAGTGATTATCAAAGGATCTCTCGGCAAACGAAGTTCCTCTACTATGGGGATTATTCCCGATACCACACCCTCTCCTAACGAGACTATCCGCGGAAGTTGTTTCCAGGTAGATTTATGTGTCATATCGATGCTCTATATTAACTTTACTTGTATCACTCAGCTATTTACGTTTGAGTATTTTTATTATGCCACGTCTGCCACAGCCATCGGGAGCATTTTCCTGACGTCTGCATCTGGCCATTTTCCAATAGCCTCTAAATAAGATTCGGGCATGACTTTAACAAATGATCTACGACCATCTTCCCAATTTTCTAGTATACTTTTTGCCAATCTAGATTCTGTATATGCTACATGATTCTGCAACAGACGTTTTATCATTTTTTCATCCGATTCTTCTAATACCACTGCAATATCACATATCTCCGAATTACAGTGTTTATCCAATTGCGCCTCTGGATCATACACATACGCAATCCCTCCTGACATTCCTGCAGCAAAATTCTTTCCAGTCTTTCCTAGTACTACCACCACTCCTCCTGTCATATACTCGCACCCGTGATCTCCAACTCCTTCAACCACTGCCTTTGCCCCCGAATTTCTCACCGCAAACCTTTCCCCTGCAAGACCATTCACATACAGCTCTCCTTCTGTTGCTCCATACAACGCAACATTTCCTATCATCACATTTTCCTCCGCAACGAAACCAGCATTTTTGGGGACCTTAATTGCAATTTTTCCTCCTGATAATCCTTTACCAACGTAATCATTTCCCACCCCCTCCATCAAAATCGTTACACCTCGTGCCAGAAATGCACCAAAACTCTGACCTGCTGTTCCTCTTGCTTTAAGGACTATAGTATCCTCTGGAAGGCCTTTCTCACCGTGCACTTTTGAGATCCTATTCGACAGAATAGTTCCAAAAGCCCGATTCGAATTTTGCAGACCCAAATCAACTATCTCTACTGATTCTTTTTCAGATATCGCTTTCTCGCTTTTATCTATGATTTCCCAATCAATTGAATTTTCTACCAAATGAGCCTGCTGACGGGTCTTGTATCTGTCAGTCCCGGTCACTCTGGCTGTTAAAGGTGACAAATCAAGAGTTTCTGCTTTGAAACTTGTCTCTATCTTTCGTTGATGTAGCGTGTTTGCCCTTCCTATCATCTCCTCCATTTTTCTAAACCCAAGGGCTGCCATAATTTCCCGTAAATCCTGTGCAATAAATTTCATATAATTCATTACATGTTCTGGTTTTCCATTAAAACGCCCACGGAGTTTTGGATCTTGAGTCGCAATCCCGACCGGACAAGTATTGTTGTGACATTGACGCGCCATTACGCATCCACCTGCTACAAGATTACCTGTGCCAAATACATACTCTTCCGCACCTAGCATGGCTGCTATGGCGACATCTCTACCTGTTTTTAGCCCCCCGTCCACTGAAAGTTTTACTCTAGATCTCAACCCTGTAACACAGAGCATTTGATTGGCTTCAGACAACCCCAGTTCCCACGGGGATCCTGCGTGTTTTATTGATGTTTTAGAACTTGCACCCGTACCCCCTGAATGACCTGAAATATGTATTACGTCCGCATTTGCTTTTGCCACTCCAGCAGCTATTTGACCCACTCCCGCTTCTGCAACCAATTTGACATTTATGTCTGCTTTTGGATTTGAACACTTTAGATCATATATGAGCTGTTTCAAATCTTCAATCGAGTATATGTCATGCTGAGGGGGCGGAGATATCAGTCCAACTCCTGGAACAGAACGACGAACTCTAGCAATCATTTCATTCACTTTATGCCCTGGCAATTGACCACCCTCACCTGGCTTTGAGCCTTGGGCCATCTTAATTTGCAATTCATTTGCGGAAGCTAAATAGTACGAAGTCACCCCAAACCTCCCCGAAGCAACTTGTTTCACCGAACATTCCCTCTCTGTACCAAAACGTTCTGAGGGTTCTCCCCCTTCTCCTGTATTCGATTTTCCCCCTATGCGGTTCATCCCAATTACTGTGTTTTCATGTGCTTCTTGGGATAGGC
>JAPYRM010000078.1 GCA_029941175.1 Halobacteriales archaeon | reverse complement strand
CTTCATCACCATTCCACAGAACAAGCACACCTTTCATCAAAACAATTCCGCCATACTCCATCTCTGATATAATCCTATTCTGTGGTGTTTCTTTCACGATTACCGCATAATTATCTATTTTTTCAGATCCATCCCCAATAAGAAATAATGCATTTTTTCCCTCACTCAAATCCTGACTTAATTTCACTGCAATAACATTTGTCCTCTTTCCAACCCGGGTGCCTATGTCCGATAACATGACGCATCTAGACGTGTCTTTCGAGTGTTGAAATAAAGTCTGATAATCCCATCTTAGTATGCTATATGCAACTTGAACATCTATATTTAGAAACTCTCCTCTCCTTTGACTCCCTTGGGCAATTTTATCTTGGAAACTAGGAATCTCTATATCGGGCATCACTTCAAAGGACCAACCTTCACTACATGGACTATGGCCTGGCCACAAACGAATCGTGGGAGTGTATATGTTCATATCCGATGAAAGTGCCCTTTCTACCTCTCTCAATTCGATTGCTGTATTTTTATCAGCAGGGGCAACTAGTATCATCGATCCTACCTCTGATACAAATTTACTATACTTATTAACCACTGAAATGGGGTTCTCCAATTCGCTAAGAACATTGGCAAATAATATGATATCATAAACACCATTTGGCTCAAATTTTTCCGCTGTATTTTGGTGAATATTTAAGTGTATATTGGGGCCTCTATCTTCCATTAATATTTGCAAAATATTTGCCGCATCACTTGGTTCCACCACGTTATACTCTACAAGTGCATTTTCAGGCATGTAGTCTGAAATCCCCAATGCTGGCCCCCCGACACCTGCACCCACATCAAGTATCCTTAATTTCCTTTTTAACAATCCACTTTCTGAAATCTTATTTAGTATATATTGGATCGCTGCATAGTATCCCGGAAGATGATATACAGCATACGCTAGTGCATTCTCTTCATCATATTCTACTCTATTCCCCTCGTAGTAGTCCTTTTTAATCTCCTTGATCCTCTCTCTAATTATCTCCCCAGATTCACCTAATTGCCATTTCACTCCATATCTCTCTCTCAAAATATCTTCCAATCGAGCGGCATGCCTTTCGGGTATCTCTTGAACCTCAACTATTTGAGGATTAATAGGTTCTACAGAAACCGGAATAAATTTCCCATCATCCCTTTCGATTAGACCTAGTTGGAATGCGTTTTCTCTGATTTCCGCTCTAATCAATTCTACCCCGGGCGATTCTGATATATATCCTCCAATCTCTTCGGGGTCAATTGGTCGAATATTCTGTAAATATTTGACATTTGACAAGATTTCTTGACGTTCCTTCGCATCCATAAATAGTCCTTTTACCTATCCATTTTGCCCAACCACATCATCTACTAGCCTCTTCGTATAGCTGACTGAACTCTTCCCAATCTGCACTCGAAATTCTCTTTGCAGCTTCTATAATCGCTTTAGATCCTCCAAACACTTCTTGGATGTCTGAATACACTCGAGCGTTGCCATTTGTCATCTCTTCTACCAAATCAATCAATCCATCAAATATTGGAGTTCCAAATTCTTCGGGCACCTCTTGCGCCGCCAATGCAAAAGAAAGAATGGCAGCATGGGTCATTCCTTGCACAGTTTTCATTACTTCATCATGCTCCTCGGCGGTCGTAATGAATAGTGCATTCCCCGCTTTCTCAAGATCTTCAAATATTTGTTCTGTCAGTGGTCCCGTCTCATCTATCACAAGAGCAATTCTGCCCGGGTAATTCTCCGGACCAAATAAAGGATGTAAACTGATTCTCTCCACTCCATTTGCATACTTTTTCATAGCCTCTATCGGGATTTTCATTATTCCTGTGATGTCACACATAACCCCTGTCGCATTTTTAGCATATGTAGAAATAGCTTCAGTCACACGAGGTATCGGCACTGCAACACAAACAATATCAAACAGTTCATCTGTGCCCAAATTTGCTATTTCCCCCCCTATATCCTCTGCAGCTCCTTGGGCCCTTTCTGCTTTTATATCAAGAAATGTAACTTCTGCATCTATGGATGATGCAAACCAGCGTCCCATAGAACCCGAACCCACGATTAATAGTTTCATTATCATCGCATAGACTTGCGAACCGTAAAATAGGTTCGCTCACTGACTATTCCCGGCCATCCAATTGAAACCAATGCCTTTTCTTCAAAAAAAGCAGTTTAATTTGGTTAATTCCTCTGGGATTCTTTTATAACTCCATGAATATGGGCCCCAAAAATCATCCCTATAATTGCCCATATTATGACATAATTTCCTATCCCCAAACTAGCAAATGCCGCACCTGGGCATATGCCAGAAATGCCCCACCCTATTCCAAATATGACCCCACCAACTATCACATCTTTATCCAAATCTCTCTTCCGTAGTCCATATTTTTTCCCCGTAAGCGGGGCGGTCTTTCCCGATCTTGTTGCTATATGAAACCCAATTGCAGCAACAACGGCCCCTCCCCCCATCACTAACAATAATCCTAGATCATCCAACTGGAGAAAATCTAAAACAACTTCTGGATGTGTCATCTCACTAACAGCTAGTCCTACTCCAAATACCAGTCCTCCTATGAATGTCGCAAGAAGGATTCCTCTTTCTTGCTTCATGGGATCACCCCCACAAGCTCAATTAAATGTGCTACAATTATCGCAATTCCTAGAAAAACAACGACATTGACTAGTGACGTTGGAGATATAGATGCCAGTCCGCATATCCCATGTCCGGAAGTACACCCCTTGCCCAATCTAGTCCCTACTCCAACAAATACCCCCCCAATTAACAACCGCCACCACTGAACTTCGGTTATCCATTGGTCTATTCCCAAAACCACAGTGTAACTCGCGGCACCCATTATTATGCCAATAGTAAACACCGTTCTCCAATTCCTTGATGAAATGAACTCTTCTTGTTGAAACCATTTTAACTTAGAATAGTATGAAATGGTTGTCTCTAGCCCTGTACTAGCCCCTATTATGTGGCCCGTTGTAAGGTATATAAGAACCACTCCTGCTCCTATAATTATTCCTCCTATGGCATAATGTGCCATTCCATTAGGAAACGCAGTTACAACTAGATCTGCAATTTGGATTATAACCATATTGTTAGTTATTCAATAAAACCTCTTAACTCATTCGAACCCGGCAAAATTTTCCAGATATTCTCTGCCATTCTGCCAATATTCTTGCTTCTTTATACTAAAATTTTCTTTGGATATCTAGTCAAATTTTCATATCCATTTTCTGTTACCAAAATCAAATCTTCAACACGAATCCCTCCTACTACGGGATCGTATAATCCCGGTTCTATTGTAATCACATTTCCCACCTCTAGAATCACCTTTTCCGAGTTAATTCTGGGAAACTCATGGATGTCCAATCCAACTCCATGTCCTGTAGAGTGGATAAACCCCACACTAGTAGACGAATCAGACCTCAACGTTGCATATCCTTCTTTTTCATATGCGTCACACACGACGTTGTGAATCTCATCCCCTGATATCCCCGGCCGAATCATACTCATGGCCGTCTCCATTGCTCCCACTGTGACCGCATACCTCCTCAAAACTTCAGAAGACGGGGTTCCTTTAACCACCGTACGAGTCATATCCGCATGATACCCATTGGCCCTATTTTGCGGAAATATATCAATTATTATTGGGACATCTGCAATAAGTGGCCCACTCCCCGAATGGTGGGGGTCTGCCCCCTGTTCTCCACTAGCAACAATAGTGCCTTTCGCATTACATCCCTGTTTTGCCAGAGCAAATTCAATCTCTCTTTTAACCATTTCTGATGTCAATACTTCTTTATTTTTGTACAAAACCCCGTCTTTAACATGTGCCATAGATATCATTTTTTCTGCAATACTCATTGCTTCTTCTGTAGCTCTTTGCACTTGCATAATTTGTTCAATTTCTTCTTCGCTTTTACAGGATCTCACCTTCGATAATTCCCTTTCAGAATCTATTTCAATCCCAATTCCTTTCAATCTTAACCCATCAGCAGTCTCTATAGGAAAATCCCCTGGGACAACCAATTTACTACCATTCCCCACTTCCAAAATAAACTCCGTAATCGCGTTTATTCGGGCATCATTGAATCCCTTTTCTACCAATAGCTCTTCAAACTTATACTCTGACAACCGTTTAATTACATCCGACCGACTCTGTTTACAAGCACGTCCATATTCTAACCCCGAAACAAGCATTCGTACTCCATTTATGGTATATAGTGTGATGAATGGATCTGGGGCATCAAATCCAGATATATATTTTTGATTAGCATTTTCAGACGAAGCATCAATCAAATACCCATCGTAATCTCTTTCTTGTAAAAAAAAATCTAGTCTCGGATACTGTACCATATTCTTTTATTTATTTCGGAAGTTTAAAGCAAATTCTATGGGTCTTACTGCTATCATTTGCACATTCGCTAAATAGTATGGCATCTAACCAAACTTATGGATGTAACCATTCGTTCCTCTTCTCTAGCAGGATGCGTAATGGCACCCCCTTCAAAGAGCTACAC
>JAPYRM010000077.1 GCA_029941175.1 Halobacteriales archaeon | reverse complement strand
CACTACGATCATCTGGGTAGTATCCACCATCGCCAGGTCCACTACGATCATCTGGATATGGTCCCCCATCGCCAGGTCCACTACGATCATCTGGATATGGTCCCCCATCATCTGGATATGGTCCCCCATCATCTGGATATGGTCCCCCATCATCTGGATATGATCCCTCATCTCCTGAAGGTATATATTCCCAACCTGGGCCATCATCGTCTCCCCAGAACGTTTCATCTTTTATGTGATCTCCTGCTTGGTCTGCAAAGTCAAAAGCGGCATCGTAATCTCCAGATTCAAATGCCTCCATGGCCTGCGTCAAATATCGATTCGCTTCTACAGTCGCGTCCCAATTCCCTTCACCATCTTCCTCGAATGCTTCCATCATTTCGTCATGAGCATCTTTCATCTCTTCCATCGCGTCTTCGAGTTCTTCTTGTTTGATTCCTAGTTCATGTTTTAGGTGATCTTCAATTGCATCTCCGCTTTTTCCGGTTTCTTCTTCAAATTGATCTTTAGTATCTTCCAATTCGAATCCCATTTTTTCTTCAACTTTATCAGCTTCTCTTTCTAATTTTTTCAGCGTTTGTGTCACTTTTACCTGGTCTTCTTCAGACACCATCCCCGCCTGTACCAATTCCACAATTATCTCTTCTCTTAGCTCTTCTTCAAAGTCTTCAACCTTTTCTGTATGTTTCTTAATTTTTCGCTCTATTTTTAATTGAACCTCGAGTTTTTCTTGAGTGTTTCCTTCTTCATTCAAATTCTCTATCTTTGTTTCAATCCTATCCAGAACCTTTCCATGTTGACTTTCTGCTGTAGCCATTGCATCAAACTTCCCTTCTATTGCCATGGCCCTAGCCTCTGCTACCTTTTCTTCTGCAAATTCTAGTTCCAAATCAATCTTATCCTCTTGGTCTAGTGTTATTGCTAACTGCACCGACTCTCCCAATCCATCTAGGAAGTAAAATGGACTGTCTGGGGTAAGCCCCGGATCACCCAACTCGCTCGATGCCCCTGTCTGAGCTACTGCAGTCCCCGAAAACGCCATCGACATGACCATCAAAATGGCCCAAATTTGTATTTTGTTTGACATATATGCATTGCACATTTCCTATCTATTTAATCATTCTTACAATAAACGTACCAAAGAGCTATGCAGTGCGGTAATTTTCACAACACTAAGATGAATTCTAATGAAGACAAAAACAAATCCGAAAACGCTCCAATTTCTGCTGGATTTTTATCCCCTATAGATCGAGATTATCTCTTACTTGGGGGAGGAGATCTAGATGCTGTAGAGTTACAAAAAAGAAAAAATTCTATCCGCGATAGTACTATCGGGGCTTTAATAGATTTCACATATCTAGTCAATTTGGATCTCAATACTCGAAGTGAAATTTTCCAAGATTTAGTTCCCATACTTGACAAAAAAACCTTCCCAAATTTCGATAACTATTCCGAACGTATTCTGATCTCCCCCTCCATATACCTAGGGGTTTCCCACTGTCTCGATTTCTTCTATACTTCTTTGGGTTTTTCACGTTTTAAGAAATTACTTCAAATTAGTATATTCCAAGCACTATTTTGGGAATGCAGAAAACATTTCGAACGAATTCACCCCGTCAGACCTGAAGATATCCATTTCAATATTGATACAAATACAAGCGAGTCTTCTTACCTCCGCAATCTATTTCGATAATATGTTTCCTTTTATAAAACCCTATGAACATCTCAAAAATAGACTCATTGGGGTCTGAGTTGAGCCACTCAAAACCATCAGCAATTTTACCTGGTCTGGGATTCTTATTTAATTAACTTCGTAGTACACGTCTATTTATTGGTCGCCTAACAATTTAGTATATGGTTAAACTCGGAAATGTGGAAAATAAAGAAGATGCCAAGAAATGGATAAAAAAAAATACAGGAGTACTGAAGGGATACATCGCATCCGTAAAAGAAGATCCAGAACAAGTGGCAGAGATCATTTCAAAAGCCAAGAACTTTGCCCCCGGCGCGCAATATTATGAAGCTGCCAAAACGATTAGCAATGCTGTTTCAAGTGAAGATAAAGAAAAAGTAGGACTACAAATAAAAAAATATTCAGATGGTGCCAAGAAATGGATAAAAGAAAACAAAGAATAAGTTAGATAGATTCGTCGAACGAACTACCACACGTTTTTGCATATAATATAATAGCATAGTGATGAGGGTCCGTCAAACTCTCTATCATTTCAATCATCACACAAATATCTTGTAGTATACATATAGGGTTGGCTCGTGTGCGCATCAGCACAAACCTAACACATATTAGATTCCAACCCTATACGGTAACTCTCGTGCTATACATATAGGATTGGCTTTCCTACTCCTTTCCTCTCTATAAAATATATTTGGACCAAGGAAAAAACCTGAGGGGTTTCCACTGGTACCGATTAGTGGACCCAGCGGGATTTGAACCCGCGGCCTCACGCATGCCATGCGCGCATTCTTCCACTGAACTATGGGCCCCGTCAGCGAACATGCTATTTCATTATTGCAGTTAAATCCTTCGTTGTCAGTTGTATTTTGCAATTAAAGTTATTAGGAACGGGATTCTGAAATTCCTTTGAGACAAATTCCAATCCCTTTCCCTGGAAACCAATACAAACTTTTCGAACTGTTGACTTATGGCCATTAATAGTAACCCTTTTATCCATTTGACCTCTCCATCCCCCGTAAGGGACAGCGCAACCGCTCATCCGACAAGCTACACACTTGTGTTGCTAGGGAAGGTGGTAGTGCTGGCAATATGCCCACTATATCGGCTGACGTGTTGTTCCACACATACTAACTATCATGGCACGAATGCACACTCGTAGGCGCGGTAAGTCTGGTTCTACCCGGCCAATACACACCACGCCCCCTAAATGGAGTAACGTCAAACCAAAAGAAATTGAAAAAGAGATAGTTAAACTCTCTAAAGATGGCTACGCCCCTAGCGAAATTGGACTTAAGTTAAGAGATGAGGGCATCTCTGGAGTCCCCGTACCTAGTGTTAAATTAGCCACCGGGAAAAGAATAACAAAAATTCTATCCGAGAATCAAGAGTCTCCTTCTCTTCCTGAAGATCTCACAAATCTTATGCAAAAATCACTCCGGCTCCACGAACATATCTTGGAAAACCCAAAAGATAATCAAAATAAGCGATCTCTTCATAACACCGAAGCAAAAATAAGACGACTCGTTAATTATTACCGTGGAAATAAACTGGACGACGATTTCACCTACAATCATGAATCTGCGAGGAAATTATTAGATTAAATGTTATCCTTTGAAATTCTTTCTAGACCCCCGGGGGCAATATGGTAACAGCCACTCTTTGCATTTTTTCCAAACAACCTAGTTTGGTAGTGCAGTCTATAGCCCCTGATAATACCTCCTCTATAGAGACAAAAACTGCAGTAAATTCAATCCTTGCCACCGTTCAACGAGATTCACTTGGCAGCCTTAGATCGACAATAGATGATATACTTGTTAACCTCCATGTCGCAGTAAAAATAATAGAACAAACCCAAAACTACCTCCAAACGCATCCGACACCAGAAAAAATACAATAGAAACTTATGAGCAAAAGATCCGTATCTAAAAAAAGACAGCATAAACAGTGGTACAATATACTTGCACCCGAACAATTCGACAGAGTCAAGCTAGGCGCTACTCCTGCAGACAGCCCAGAAAAACTAATTGGAAGAACCATTGAAACTACTTTGGGAACCATTTCTGGAAACCCTAATCAGAACCACATAAAACTTAAATTCCGAATTATTGAAGCAAGCGCAGATTCTGCTCACACAGAATTAATTAAACATGAAATCTCATCTGATTATTTGCGCAGCCTCATTCGCAAAGGGGCTTCTAAAATAGACCTCATTATGACTGTTCTAACTTCCGATTCCTATCAAGTCCGCATACACCCCCTTGCATTTACAAATAAAGGAGTAGACCATAGTCAAGAAAAAGCAGTTAGAAAACAAATGCAATCCCTATTGCTTTCAAAATCTTCCACTCAGACATATCGCGAATTAATGGGGGATATCTCTGAAGGAAAATTATCTCTAGATATCTACAACGAAACAAAACATATCTATCCGCTCCGGCGTGTCGAGATACAAAAAGCAACCTTAGAAAATCATCCCGCGGCGTAATAATTCCTTTACTCTCTGACCTCTATCATTCCGACCATCCCTCCTATCTCATGAGGCACGCAAAAATAGTGGTACGTTCCAGCAATTGAAAAAGTGTGCTCAAATATTTCTCTAGTTGCCATTGCACCTCCCATATTTTTAACCCAAGCCTCTCTAGCTTCATTTTCTGTTTCAAATCCTCCCGATGCAAAATAATCTGCATTTTTTGGAATTCCATTTTCATAAGCAGTTACTGTATGCAATCTAGAATTGGTATTGACGAATTTAAGAGTCTGTCCTACCTTTGTTTCTACCCTATACGGTAGGAACCCACTTGCACTCATTCTTATGTCTGGGGTCACTTCCGAACCGGGACTAATACATCCTTGAAACACAATTCCCCCTACTCCCATTACCAACCCCTTCCCAAATTCTCTCCTGTACATCCTTGAACTTATGAGC
>JAPYRM010000076.1 GCA_029941175.1 Halobacteriales archaeon | reverse complement strand
GCATAGGGAAGCATCTGGCAAATCACTTAAGCATTTTAATGAATATCATCAATTCAAAGTGATGACTTCTCAGGAAACGGATCTACTCCTTCTATCACCTCAACCAAAATAATCATTTATCGATATATTCGTCCAATTCATCTGCTTCAATACGCAACCCAGTTTTGGTTTTCTCATAGTATATGATTGGATACCCAATCTCTTCCATCAATTCACTTTTTTGCTTGTAAGAACTTGGCTTAATAGATACTGGTTGATCTCCAATGTAACCATCAATTCCAACCGCTTCATCTTCCGGTGTTGCCTCCCGAAGACAATGCCCAACTTTATCCGATAGATGAGTAAGAATCGACTCCTGCGCAGCAAATCCATAGAACGTCTTGTTGATGAGCACGTCATCCACCCACCGTTCGATCATATCTCGGTCAATCATGTCAATCGCAGTTCGCAGATTATCTAACATAACCTCCACCTTGTCCACTGCGATCTCTGGGGCATCGGGTTTTGTTTTTGAATAGAATTCCCTCCACTCTTCGACCGTCGTAGCGTTTGATTCAACAACTAGATCGCTCATTTGCCCGACCACCCTTGGCCGAGTAGCTCCTGAATTCGATGATGCGAGATTCAAGAGCTGAGTGGTATATTTGGGAAATGTTAGAACGGGGATGGAGAGTAGCCCCATAATTTCTTCCTGTTTGATATTGAATTTCATGTTTCTTCATTCATCTGTTTATCCCGCATTTCCTTTACTATTTCTTCAATCTCTGCCGAAACTCCTTCTCGAACTGCTTCCTTGTCAAAGGAATTAATACCACCTTAACACCGATTCAGTGAAAGAAGCAGACCCCTTACAGCCCGTTAAACGAACAGTTCAAATTATCTACGTTTTCGTTAGCTAGATCGAACCTATCTACCAACTGATAGTTAGGAGGACAACTCCTATAATAATCAACAAAGTCCCTACGACCAATGTCTTTGTTACCCTTTCGACTTTCCCCAACAATACCACTGCTATTAATGCAGTGAATAATGGTGCAGCTCCAAGAATAGGATCTGCTATTGAAACGGGCCCTATTATAAGTGCCTGAAATAGTAAAAATAAAGCAAAAAAGACAAATATTCCACTTAATAGGAAATTCTGATAACTTTTAATATTACCTTTGTATAGTTCATGCCCCCTCCCCACCCAAATTCCATAAATACCCACTGTGACCAATGCAGCTATTTCGTTTATCGCCAATGCTTGGATTGCACTAATTGGCTCTATTACAAACCCAAATTTTCTAACCACATTGCCTACCGCAAAAAGCAAAGCTGCAATAAGTGGAAACGCCACATCACTTTTTTTCCATCCTGATATATTCCCGCCCTTTGATCGAGTTATAAGTATGACTCCTATCACTACCAATATCACTCCTATCATTCCTGGAACCGTTATATTCTCGCCTAGAAACACGACTGCAAGAACGACCACAAAGAGAGGGCGAGTGTTCGTTATCGCAGTACAAACACTAGCTCCCATTCTATCTACTCCATTGTAAAAAAGCAATGAACCAATACCTGCTGCAACTATTCCCGAAAACACAAAAGCCCCAATTGCAGTAATGGATATTTCACGAATTATCATCTCGCCCTCTGACAATACAAACAACAAAGACCATGCTAGTATCGTTCTAACCACAAGAGTTTGAAATGTATTCTGTAGCCAATTTCCTCCACTTTCTAAACCCCTTTTCGAAAATATTACCTCGCTCCCTCTGAAAACAGCACATGCCATTAACAACATATAAAACTCAGTTGGCCACGCAAACATCTATTTCAAGATAAACCACATTATAGTATATGTTTGCCGAACGGTTCATTTCCCCCTTTTTAGTAAACTCTTTTTCCTCTCAAATCAAGATTAATTATGGACTTCGATCTAGTCGACCAACCATGTCTCGCCTGTTCTAGCGACGACGATCCACTCCCACCTGAGGTATATCTGGGATACCTTGAACAGCTTGACACAGACAAATGGAATGTCATAGATTACCACCACCTACACGGAACGTACGCATTCCCCGATTTTAAAACAGCTCTATCATTTTCCAATTCAATTGGGCTATTAGCTGAAGAAGAATGGCACCATCCTGATATCCACATCTCGTGGGGAAAAGTGGAAATAGACGTTTGGACCCATAAGATTGATGGATTGCATAAAACAGATTTTGTTTTCGCTGCCAAAGTCGATCGGATATATGCAGCTCTTTCTAAAAATTAGTGCAATCTTCTCTACTTTATCTAATTACCCAATGACCATTTGACATCCTTATGTCCCTCGAATCTAGTAATTGATACGTTTTCATAAAGTTCCGTTTGATCCCCCTCTATTATTTGCTTCGATATGATATCTCCCACCGCTGGAGCGAGCTGAATTCCTGAAGAATCAAACGCAGCAATAGCGAATCCTTTCACCTCTGTCCAACCCACAATGGGGACTCCATCAGACACACCCGACCGAATTCCAACCCACTCCTTCACCACTTTTGCCTTTTTCAAAATAGGGAAGAATTCTGTCGCAAACTGGAGCATTTTCTCTCTCAGTTCGACTGGCACCTCGTCATTTATCTCTCCCGGATTGTATTCCTTAGCACTCTCTCCATAAGCTCCAATATACACTGTTTTCCTATCCCTTCCAATCACATACACTCTCGATTCAATATTTTGAAACAGTGGAAGTACCACTTTCATCGGATTGGGCATTTCCATCACCAATATGGGGGCCATTGTATGTGTTACTGGCAATTCAATCCCTGCCGATCTAGCCATTGGAGGATTCCATGGTCCTGCGGCGCATACCACCCCTTCAAATTTTTTAAATTCTCCATTTACAACTAGTCCTTCTATCTCATTTCCTTTTTTTACTATCTCATTTACTTCTGAGTATTCGTGAAATCGAGCGCCATGTTTTTCTGCTCTATCTACAAATTCTTTAGCCATGCCCACCGGCTCTAAAAATCCCACATTTGGCTGATAAAGAGAACCCATTATTTTACTGTCATCCAAATACGGTACTATCCCCATCTTCCCCTTCAATTCCCCTTTCGCTATGTAACTAACTGGATCTTCTAGTATCATTCTCTCTTTATTGGGAACTGTTTCATCTTCCTCTCCTTCTTTTTCATCGACAGGACCCCGATTTCCAACGTTCTTACCAGATAGCGACTCTGCACCCTCTTTTGTTGTTGAACAAAGTAATCTCCCCACTAAATTAAAGTACAATTCTCTATCCGATTCTAGAAAAAACTTATTGTACAGTTCGGCACCATACCTTTTCATTTTCACTTCAGTAGCATTCCCGTAGTGACCAAACACTGCAGCAGATTTACTAGTAGTTTCTCCAGCTAACTTTCCTCGTTCGTAAACTTCCACCGAATGGTCTGCATTTTTTGATAGATGATATGCTATACTAGCACCTGCGATCCCACCTCCTATGATTGCGATATTGGGCATAGATTCAAGTAACGCATCTAAAAAATATAAAGCTTACCCCTCGGTGGACTATACCCAGGTGATGGTAGATACTACCCACCTGGTGGGGGCATAGATTCAAGTAACGCATCTAAAAAATATAAAGCTTACTCCTATATCAACATTAAAAAATATTACCCGTACGAATGTTTTTGAGTTAGCATGTTAGAGCTATCCTTTGGTTGTACCAATTTTAACTCATAAAATAGAAAACTCTCATATCAATTGAAACCATATCCACTTATGTGGCCCCTAGCCGCCAAAATTTCACGTTGTTTTTGCATTCCAAAAATTCTGATTATTTAGTATCTGGAATTCACAACGATGAGAAATTATTCCAATCAATCCTTGAAATAAAATCAACAAAAGCTGGAGCAAGACCTTTGAGATTCAGGGTACAGGGGCGAACCAAAGAACAATTACGCCGTCCTGAAGATTTCATCGATCTTGCGAGAAATGCAAAAAAAATAAGAATATCTAGCCAGACAAAAAAAGAAAAACGCAAGCAAATCAAGTCTCTTTTATCTAGCTATGGTCTCCACGCAGAAGTCGTAAGAACTTGTCATTATTGTTCTTCTATAGGGGATTTCTCACCACTTACTGATTCCAATGTGATAGTATCTCATCCGAATGAAATATGCTTATCGTGTGCACTTTCTGAGCTCGAAACAGAATATTCTCCTAATGGTATCTGGACCAAAACGACGAAGAATCATATTCGGAAACTACTTTTGGATTTACAAGACTTAACACATGTCAAAAAAGCATTTTCAGGCGAACTAGATCCTCATTTAACCGCTTTTGATCAAATAGCCTCTGAACAATCACTAATCACCCCCATTGACATTAAAAAATTAGACATCCACGAAGACCTTCGAAAATCATTACTCGCACGATTTGACACACTACAACCTATTCAAAGTCTTGCACTCCAAAATGGATTATTGGAGGGGACCGACCAACTAATAGTCAGTTCTACCGGGACTGGAAAAACTTTAATTGGAGAGATGGCAGGTATAAACCGGGCTCTTAGTGGAAATGGAAAATTCTTATTTTTAGTCCCTTTAGTCGCCCTAGCAAATCAAAAATATAGTGATTTTAAGAAGTATTATGGGGATTCCCTTGATATCACTCTTCGAGTGGGGTCTAGTAG
>JAPYRM010000075.1 GCA_029941175.1 Halobacteriales archaeon | reverse complement strand
GCCCATGAGTTAGTAAAACATAATCGGGAGGATCTATATCAGATGGTTTAAGAGAGGTTTTAGGATTGTTAAAAAAAGGATCTATTAAGAAAGTGGTATTTTTGATACGTACGTACCAGGTGGAGTGACCATGCCAAGTGAGTTGCATTGTGTTATGTTTAGAACACCGTAGATATTTAAGATCTTAGCTGAAAATGGAGGTTGCATGAGGGGGTCGGAATGCCTATCAGGAACAAAATCAAATGGAATTCATGCAATATGTTAGATTTAGAGATCCAGCAGGGTCAATTAGGAATGGAACGTTAGAGGGGGATTTGGTTAAATTTTCCAATGTCAGCTATCGAATGGAAGAGATAGACCTACTAGCCCCAGTAGAACCAAGCAAAATAATTTGTGTGGGTAAAAATTATGCAGATCACGCAGCAGAAATGGATTCGGAAGTTCCCGATAGTCTAATGCTATTTATAAAAACTCCAAATACAATAGCAGATCCCAATACTACAGTTACTATGTTGAGAGGAAAGGAAAGAATAGACCACGAAGGAGAGCTTGCAATTATAATAGGACAACAGTGCAGATTTGTATCCGAAGAAAATGCCATGGAAGTGGTTGCGGGTTATACTGCTGCAAATGATTTATCTAATCGGGATGATCAATTTCAAGAACAAAATTGGGTACGGGGGAAAGCATTTGATAGTTCTTTGCCACTTGGTCCGGCGATGGTAGATAAAGAAGATGTTCCAGAAAATGCATCAATAGTGGTTAGAGTTAATGGTGAGGTTCGTCAGGAAGGGTCAATTGACCAATTGATCTATTCGATTCCGGTAATTATTGCTGAAATCACGGAGTATATAACTCTCGAACAAGGTGATGTGATTATCACAGGGACCCCTGCAGGAGTTGGTCCACTTGAAGATGGAGATGTAGTAGAAGTGGATATTGAAGGCATACCCACTCTGAAGAATACTATTCGGATTCCAGAATGAGTTATGAGGGTGGGCTTAAGCCCATTCCTTGCATACTTAATTTATGAAAACGCGTGACCTTTCGGAGCACAAGGAATATACGCCAGGTAAAAGTACGGGAGAGGTTGCGATGGAAATAGGGAAAAACGAATTGGAGATCATCAACCTTTCATCTAATGAGAATCCACTAGGACCTAGCCCAAAAGTAGTGAAGATATTAAGAGAAAAATCTCAGAATGTAAATAGATACCCGAAAGAGGCGTCTAAGACTCTGATAGATAAAGTAGCACAAAAATGGGGAATCGAGGATGGCCAAGTGTGGATTGCTAACGGGGGAGATGGGGCAATAGATTACATATCAAGGGCAATGATAGAACCGGGGGATTGTGTACTTGTTCCGAATCCTGGTTTTGCATATTATGGTATGAGCTCTAGGTTCCACCACGGAGGAGTTGAGGAATATTATGTTGGGAAAAGAGAAGGGTTTGAACTTTCTGCGAAAAATGTACTTAGAGAATATGATGGACAAAGAATAGTATATATAACGAATCCAAATAACCCAACGGGGGGAATATTTTCTAGCAAAGAGATTGAGAAGATAGTAGAAAGTGTAAGAGATGATTCGCTAGTAGTTGTTGATGAGGCGTATGGAGAGTATTCGGGGGAGAGAAGTTCAATTGAACTATGCAAAAAGCATCAAAATATAGCAGTGATTCGTACTTTTTCAAAGGCATATGGATTGGCAGGTTGTAGAATCGGGTATGCAATAGTACCAGAAGAGGGATCGGAAAAATATGCTATGGTAAATACCCCATTTGCGGTGGGAGAGCTATCATGTTATGCGGCTATTGCGGCTTTGGGGGATGAAAAACACTTAGAAAAATCTGTTGAGACAGCGAAATGGTCTAGGCAATATATGGAAAAAAATCTCAATAGAAATGTTATGAAAAGTTATGCAAACTTTGTTCTAGTGGAAGTGGGAAATGCCATGAAAAGTTTTGAACAATTAAAAAACAAAGGAATAATTGTCAGAGATTGTACTTCTTTTGGGATGCCAGAATACATCAGAGTAACATGTGGCAATCGGGAACAAACTAAGAAGGTGGTAAGAGAAATAAACGGTCTACAAGAATGAGAATAGCAATTACAGGGACCCCAGGAACTGGGAAAACGACGTGTTCCAAAGGCATAACGGGGAGATGTGAAATTTTACACCTAAATGACATAATAAAAGAAAAAAAATTATACCAAGGTTTTGATGAAGAGCGTCAAACACTGATTGCAGATATTGAAGCAATAGAGAAAGAATTAGATGGTAAAGACAACATAGTGATTGATTCTCATATTTCACATTTACTGAATGTGGACAAGGTGATAGTACTACGATGTCATCCTGAAGAACTCAAGAAAAGATTGGAAAGGAGAACATATAGTGAAGAGATTGATATCAAAAAATCAATTGAAGAGAATACAAGTGCTGAGGCTCTTGATGTGATATTAATAGAATCGGTAGAGATTCATGGAAAAAATAAAATATATGAAATAGACGGAACGGGGAAAACTCCAGAAGGGATTATTCAAGAAGTAGAAGCTGTGATAGCGGGCGATAGAGATCCAAAAGTGGGTTTGGTTTCATTTATTGAGCATCTATTTGAAGAGAGGGGATAGATTCATTAAAGTAACAAAGAGTAGAAGTAAGAGTAAGAAATGACATTTGAACGCTTGCGCCCTTGGAGTAAAAAAATAATTGAACCGCTAGTGGATATGCTAGAGCATAGCCTAATAACACCTAACCAAATTAGTTTTTTAGGCCTAATTATCGCCCTTTTGGCAGGTTTTTCGTTTTACACCGGAGAAAGCGGATACATAGGCGGGGTTGTTTTAATATCCCTTAGTGGAATCTTAGACTTGCTCGACGGAGAATTGGCTCGAAGGAGGGGGGAGGATTCAAGCAAAGGAGATCTTATAGATCATGTATTTGACCGGTATTCGGATATAGCAATAATTGGAGGGCTTGCAGCAGGAGTGGGGCAATATTTGGTGGGTTTTATAGCAGTAACAGGAGTACTGATGACATCATATGTGGGGACTCAGATTCAGGCGGTTGGTTTTTCAAGAGACTATACGGGTTTAATAGTACGTGCAGATCGATTTGTGTTGATCATCCTAGCTGTTTTGATAGATATTTCAATAAAAGTTACAATAGGACCTTTTGATGCAATAACGTGGCTATTGATATTGGTTGGGGTTGGAGGTCACATAACCACAGTACAACGTTTCAATAATGCATGGAGAGAAATAAAGAGTTGAACCGGTATCGATTCAATTTTTATATAAAGGGCGCGGAGAGATAGTACATATGGTCCAATGTGAAATGTGCGGAAAAGAAGTTGTTTCACCAAAAGATATGAAAATAGAAGGAGCGGTGCTACGGCTCTGTCAAGGTTGTTCTAGATTTGGGATTGAAGTTGGAAATACAAAGACCAAAAGTGTAGAAACTAAATATCAAATTGAGCCACGACGGGGTACAAATAAACAGGTAGGATTCAAGAAACAAAAACGGAGAATGTACAATCAGATGAAAGAGGTGGACTTGGAATTTAACGAAAAAATTAGGCAAGGGAGGGAAGAAATGGGACTGTCTCAGGTAGAACTTGCTAAAAATCTCAATGAGAGGGCTAGTTTAATCAAGAAATTGGAAAGAGGAGAGGTATTGCCGACTGAAAAGGTTCGAAAGAAATTGGAAAAGTACCTTAAAATTAACTTATTAGAAGATGTAGAATGAAGCGCAAAGAATAACTGGCCAGGGAGTTGAGTTGAGCCATGTTTATTCTTATCAATCTGAAAACGTATGTATGTGATCCGATTGAAATTGCAAAGGCTGCAAATTCTGTCTCAAGTGAGTTAGGCGTCAGGATTGCAGTTGCGCCCCAATCGATTCACTTAAAAGAGGTGGTAGAAACGGGAGTGGAGACTTGGGCTCAGCATATGGATAGAGGGGGAGAAAAGATTAGAACCGGCACGATTACATCGACAGGATTGTCCGAAATAGGAGTAACAGGTAGTTTATTGAATCATTCAGAACATAGGTTGTTACTTGCAGAAATTGATGAAAATGTGCAAGAAGCATCTAAAATGAAATTGGAAACGGTTGTGTGTGCAAATAATCCGATCCAGATTGCTGCGGTGACGTCGTTGAACTCAACATTTGTTGCAGTTGAACCTCCAGAGCTAATTGGGAGTGGAATTTCAGTAAGTAAAGCTGCACCAGATGTTGTTAGAGATGCTGTTGATTCGGCAAGAAGGATTAATCCAAAAATACCAGTTCTATGCGGAGCAGGAATATCAACTGGAGAAGATGTTTCTACCGCAAAAGAATTGGGTGCAGAAGGAGTATTATTAGCTAGTAGTGTGGCGAAAGCAAAAGATCCACAAAAATCAATAGAAGAGCTATTAAGTGATATATAGAATAACGTGATTGGGCCTAATCCCATTGATTTATTTTAGTTTGTTCCACCCCATGAAAGCTTAAATTAGAAATCTTCACTCCCATTTTTCTAACGGGGGTTTCACGGAAATCTTTGAGGAGATGTATAGCAGAAGTGGATATTAAATTCGGGTCGTTTGTTGCAGTTCCAAAAGAAATTTCACGAGTATGAATTTTGTAGGGGGGTTCGATTATTTTAATTCCAACTGTTCGGAAGAAAGCATTATTAGAG
>JAPYRM010000074.1 GCA_029941175.1 Halobacteriales archaeon | reverse complement strand
GTACAATCACACATATTGCTGCTCGCTCAATAGCAACTGTAAATTGAGGGACTGCATACGCAAAGTTATAAAATATTATGGCAGGAACCAAATATGATAGTGGTTCAAAAACTTCTCTGGTAGCCAAGTAGTCATCTAATACTGTATCGGTTTTTCCAACCAGGTCCTCTGGCCACGCAGAAATAGTCCTTTGAGTGGCGGCCCATCCAACAAATCCAAGAACTACTAAAATTCCCAAAATGGTTGCTGAATATAAAATTGGATCTTTGGGTAAATACGGATCAATATATTCTACTATCATTTATGAGCTCCACCATCAGTATTCACCGTTTTAGATTCGACTCTCTGTAACATTAACGCATATCTCTACACCTTTAGAGGAGTTAAATTCCTCCAAGACGCCGAACCTCAAATCGATACGCCACCACCAGGGCTCGAACCTGGGACATCCTCGTTAACAGCGAGGCACTCTACCAACTGAGTTATGGAGGCTCTACATATGACTTTACCAACGCGATTTACATATTCGTTTCGTTTTCAATAAGCGTCTCATCACCATATCGATAATCTTTCATTTAGCGTCGGAGTATCGATAACAGACTATGGTACAGTTCGATAGTATACTAGCCAGTGTTAGAGAACAAGTAGTACCAACTCAATCCGAACGAAAAAAGCTCGACGACACTGTCAAAGAATTGCAACTACTATCTCAACAAGCTACATCTGGCCTCTCTTTCAAAACACGTATACTCCACCTAGGAAGTACTTCCCGGGACACTTGGTTGCGCGGGGATATTGACATTGATATCTTTATCCAATTCCCCCGATCCACATCTAAACAAGATTTGGAGCACTATGGTCTTGAAATAGGACACAAAATTCTGCCCGATGGGCATGAAGAATATGCAGATCACCCCTACGTAAAAGGCACATTCAATGGATTTAAAATAGATATAGTCCCTTGCTATGCCATCACCTCTGCCACAGATCTCATCTCTGCAGTAGATCGGACCCCTCTTCATGGGGATTATCTATCCAATCAACTATCCGAAGAACTTCCCACTGAGATTAGAACTCTTAAACAGTTCTTCAAAGGGTGCGGTGTCTATGGATCCGATCTTAAAACCCAAGGGGCATCTGGTTATCTATCCGAACTTCTAGTGATCCTGTTCGGGAGTTTCGAAAATACCATCGAAGAAATGTCAAAATGGGCTGTCCCTGTGCGATTAGACCTCAATGGCCCGAGTGAACATCTTTTTGAATCCCCACTCACTTTCATCGATCCCATAGATCCATCTAGAAACGTTGCTGCAGCTCTCTCTTCTGCTAATCTATCTATAATCCAACATTATTCCCGGGAGCTTTTATCCCGTCCAAGGATAGAACTATTCTATCCACTCTCTATGGGGTCAATTACCAACGACGAGTTACAAGCCCATCTAACCAATAGAGGAACCTCTCCTGTTGCTATTACTTTTCTCACTCCTGACATAACCGAAGATGAACTGTACCCCCAATTGCAAAAATCTCTGTCTGGAATCTCCGACCTGTTAACCCGACAAGGTTTCAACATAGTCCGATGCGACGTATTTTCAAATTCTAAATCTGTATTCTTTTTTGAGCTCTCTTCAATCGAAATACCTTCTATAGAACACCACAATGGACCTCCGCTCAGTTCTCAACCCCATGCATCTGCATTTATAGATAAATACACCAAAACTGATGCATATGGCCCTTTCATCGATAGCGATCATTATGTAGTCGAACGTTTCCGTGAGTTCAATAACGCCATCACTTTTCTAAAAAGTGAAACAATTTTCACTGCACGAATCGGGCCCGATATAGAGAATGCCCTCCAAACCCACTACGATGTCCTATCCGAATCTGAACTTTTAAACCTAACAACCAGTTTTGGTACCTCTCTGAACAGTTATTTCAATCCAACATTGTGATCCCCCTGCCTCTTTACTGTCCCAAATCTTACTATGCACGTAAATAGTCTCCACGATCATATAGAAATAACCGCAACAGCCCCGCCGATAGGCTGTTTTATTAACTGTTATTGAACCACGCCACTGGATCCTGCCTCGACCGAGACAGGGGTATATTAAGTCATCATGAACGCTCTATGGGCGGAAAGAATATAAAGACTATGCTATTTGATATCATATATCACAAAATATATAGCCTCTAGCATACTTTCACATATTTGATGACATGCGATAACTCCCATTGCCAATGTGATCTCTGCACATGCGATCCCTGCCTTTGTACAAGCAAAACACCCTGCAAATGCCACAAACCTTCGCTATTTCGGCGTATACTTTCTACTATGGAGGACACGTCTCCTTGGCATTATTATGAATAATTAGTTTTTTTATTCTCCTAAAATTCTTACGCAAATCTCTATGTCTTCTTTTTGAATGGTTTTTCTCCCTGCATGACGCGCTAAGATAACACTCTTTTTTGCTATTTGATCTGCATAATTCTCTAGATACTCTGCAAGAATCAACCTCGCGTCATTCCCAATTCTATATCTATTATCTATTTCCGACCGTGCAATGCGATCGACAGGGGCAATTGGCAATACAAGTTCTCTTTCGAGATTTCTCTTCCCAATGTTAAAATCTCCCTCTTGAATGGTTTTCCTTCCATTTTCCTTCGCGATTTCAGCAGCCTCTATTGCAAGATTTGCCCCTTCTATCTGAATCAACCGAGCCAATTCTCCAGTCGCCTCCGAGCTCACTCGAAGTGTACCTGAATTCCTACGAATAATGGTATCTACTGGGGCAAATGGCAATTCCATGCTCATACTTCACACGCCAATATCTATGGGCTTAACCCTTCCTTTCTCTACCATTTAGGGTAATTCTGTACCCATGGTCTAGTCTCTTCTAAAGCCCCCGCCACCGATAACACGATATCATCTCGAAATCTTGGTCCAACTATTTGTATCCCTGTTGGTAGTCCCTTCTTGGTCAACCCGCTTGGAACCGAAGCCACTGGGTTACCTGTTAAATTAAATGGCCATGTAAGCGAAGTTCCATGCTTCGCTGGAATTGGAACGCCTCCAATTTCTGTAGGGGTTTCTGCATCTGGATGTGGTGGTACTGCCATAGTTGGAATCGCTAAAACATCCACTGATTCCAACAATCTTGATAAACTCACATAAAATTCTGTGCGTAGATTATTCGCCAAACGATATTCTAGCGCACCTCTCAACCTACCCGATTTTATTCGTTCGATAATGACAGAAGAAACACTGTCTTGATGTTCCATGAGGTCGATACCCGTTGTAATTTTTAGGTTATATGCGGTTTCTGCATATACTATCTCCAATCCAATCATTAGCACTTCGTGCAATTTATTCCATTCTGAAAATTCTATTTCTGTATATATAATCTCCGCACCTGCTTCCTGCAATCCATCCAACGCATCTTCAATTTTCTGCACCACTTCGTCTTCAATTGGTTTATCTAAAAATGTAGGATCATACCCTATTTTCATACCTTCTACTCCCTCTCCAACCGATGAAATATAATCTCCTTCAAACGCTGGAAGACTATCTGGATCTTCGAGGTGTGGTCCTGATATCACATCTAACATCATCGCTGCATCCTCTACCGTTCGAGTCAGTGGGCCACTTGCTGCATACGGGAGATGATATTTGAATGCATCTGGATACATCGCATGGGGGACTCTTCCAACCGACGGAAAATGACCATACAGGTTGCACATGCATGCTGGGACTCTGATAGACCCTGCATGGTCCGACCCTTGGGCCCAAGGAACCATGCCAGATGCAACCGCAGCAGCACTTCCTCCTGAGGACCCTCCCGGAGTAACTTCTATATCGAACGGGTTTGCAGTTCTCCCAATTATTTCGTTATGCGTAATCCCTTTGTGTCCAAATTCTGGAGTATTGGTCTTACCCACGACAATGGCCCCCGCTTTCTCCAATCGCTCAACTAATGGTGCATCTCGATCGGGAACGTAGTTAGAAAATGGAACTGAACCAAATGTATGTGTTATTCCTTTTTTAAACGCAAATAAATCTTTAACTGCAGTTGGAACGCCAGCAGATGGGCCTATAAATTCTCCCCGCTCAATTCGGCTTTCTAATATCTGAGCCGATTCCCTCGATTCCTCTTCTAATATTGTGATAAATGCATTTATTTTTGGATTAACTTTTTCAATCCGTGACAAGGTAGCTTCAATAACCTCTGACGGTGAGGTTCTTCCTTCTGCTACATCTTTTGCAATTTGCACTGCGGATTTGTATTCTTTCATTCTGACTTCTCCAAAATACTTATTGAAGTTTTCCAATTAGTAGACGCTTCTAAATCCTCTTGCCAACCCTCTTTCACCACTACATCTGTACATAATATTTTGTCCCCTGGCCCCATCTCAACATCTGCCTTTTCATCCCACAATGCCATTCGTATCTCTCCCGTATCATCTTGGATTCTTATATTCCTAACTTGACCTTTCGTCCCGTCCTTCCGATCAAACACTCTTGTTGGATCTGCTACTACAATTACACCTTGAATGTCTGCAATATCACCTATCTCTAGTACATTTATTTTGTTCGATTTAACAGAAAATTCAATTTCTCCTAATTCAATTTCTCCTTCTAATGCCTTGACCAATCCTCCTTTGCCAACATGCAGCTCTAGCTGAGACTCTCTCTTCCGTACGTATCCCTTCGTTATCTCTAATGATACGCCTGCTGTAACTGATTCTATCACTTGTGTTTGTTTGTCCCACAAAACAAGTCTAATTCTCCCCGTTTCATCACTTATC
>JAPYRM010000073.1 GCA_029941175.1 Halobacteriales archaeon | reverse complement strand
AAGAAAATTCTAGAGTTGTAAATGTTGCTAGTATCGCTGAAAAAAAAGCAAAAATATTTTGGAATGACCTTAATTGTGAAAGAAGAAAGTATAGCATGTGGGGGAATTATAGTCAATCTAAATTGGCAAACTTACTTTTTACTTTTGAATTTAAACGACAATTCGAGTCAATAGGACACCCTCTTAAAATTGTTGCTGCGCATCCAGGGTTAACTGCCACAAATATTATGAGGAATATGTCTGAAAACCGAATTTCCGACCTATTATTGAGAAAAATAGCACAATCTCAATCTATAGGTGCATTGCCAATTCTTTACGCTGCAGTGGAAGATGTAGAAAGTGGAGATTATATTGGGCCAGATGGGGTCATGGAGATTAGAGGGCATCCTACTAAAGTGAACAGTTCACGTTCTGCGAGAAATGCAATTAGTTCTAGTAAACTGTGGAAAATATCCGAAGATTTGACGGGGATAGACTTTAATCGCGAGAGGTAAACTTCTATACGAAAATAAAGGCAAGTAATTGATGGATATACTATATAATTATATCACAAGGAGATGAATCCCCGTCCCAATCAATCAATCAGGTTATTATAAGTAGCACTCCTGCAATAATGCCTGCCATGGCAGAGATTTTCCCTATATTTTTTCGGTGAATTTTTTGAATTTTTTCCCAAAAATGACCAATAATGCCCATCAAAATAATAATTGTGCAGCAAAAAGAAATAATAATAAGACTCCCGCCCACCACATCATTGGATGTTGCCACGATCAATATTATTAGAAATCCTGTGCCTACAACTCCATGTATTATTCCTATCATAAGTGATCTAAGAGACCAATCTTCTTTTTTCTGCATGGGATTCAAATGACCAAATTCACTTCCGTGTTTGTGAATATGGGTATTAATTCTCTCATCAAACACCATTCCCCTCAATCCTAAATATATGAGTGTAATCCCCACTGCAATTTCTCCAACGTTGGAGAAATTCTCTGAAACATTTATATCAAATACTACAAATAACATTCCTACAACCGCAGTAGTTATAGAATGCCCAATTCCCCACGATGCACCAATTTTCCAAGGCTGAATATTTTCCTTTTGATTTATTAAATTCGTAACTGCTATTATATGGTCTATCTCAAAAGAATGTCCCACTCCTATCAAAATGCCAATCATAATGACACCAATCCCTGACATTTCTCCCAAATTCTGTCCCACTGATTCATAAAACAATTGAAGCACTACAGATTTTTCTTCTATCGCTTTTAAAAACCTGCCTAATTTATTCTTTTCTGGATCATCGCGGCAATTTGGACGGTTATAACGAGGGCCATAGGGGGTGGGAAAGAAGAAATGATTTGAAAAGGGACTGATAATATGAAAAATGGTCAAGGGATTTACACCTGGTCAAATGGTGACCAAGTGGAATGCATTTGGAGGGTGGGGGTTTGCTGCGTGAGAACTAATAAAATAGTGACAAGATAAACCCTTAAAAAATATAAAGGTCACTCCAAACTCAAATATCGAACGAATAGCCAAAATAACATATTTAAATATTTGCGTACCTTAACACCTCTTCTATGCTCGAATTATACCAAGCAGAAAACTGTCCGTGGTGCGTTTTGGCGCGCGATAAGCTAATGGAATTAGGCATTTCCTATGTGGTTCATAATCCCCGTCTGACTTCTAATCGTGGAAGGACGGTCACCAATCAACAGTCCTACGATTCAATGATGGCAATCGGTGGAATTGACCAAGTTCCATTTTTAGTCGATCCCGATGCAGACACTTTTTTGTATGAAAGTTCTGACATCATCGCATATCTCGATGAACATTATGGTAGTTAAAAAATTACCCTCTCAAGAATGGCCCTATCCCCATCGGGTAACCACACCCGCTTATGGCGCAATCTATTCTATGTATAATGATCTCTTGAGTGAAAACGAACTTGATCAACTATTGTCACACATGGAACATGGACATGGATCTTTCTACTCTGTTATCCTGTTGGGACATCTCCTAGAACATGAATCAGCTACATCCAATGACCCTGAAAAAAGATCTAAGCTTATAGACGATTATTTCTCTAAAATGCCCTCTGAATTTACCCTAGATTACTATTCGAATTTCATCAATAGCTAGGTCTTTATATGCCCTCCCGAGAAGACCCATATCATGGTGTCTTCCGCCAACCCCATAAAAGCCAGTGCCCACTGCGACGGACCATGTGGAGTTTACGACCCCGCTAGTTCACGAATAGCAGCAGAAGCCGTACAGTCAATGACAAATAAAATGTTGGCTTTAGAATGTCCCGATTCTTCCAACACACCTGCAATGGCCGGATATCTAAACACGATGAGCAGATACGCCTCTATAAAAGAAGAGCAAGCCCATCTTACCAAAAGTGAATTATTAGTTCTTTGGACTGATTACTTCAAACCCGAACACCTAGAATCCAATCCCAACTTACATGATCTTTTCTGGAGGGCTACTAAACTCTGCAGCGCATGTAAAGTAGAAGTAAGTCCCTCTCACGCACAAGATCTCATGGACATAATCGAAGAAATCCATGATGTCTTTTGGGCAACCAAAGGGCGTGAGGTTCCGTGGATTCGAGCAAGCTAGATGGACCCTTCCAAGTCCTTGTTAGCGGCTCTAGCATGTGGCCCACATTGAGTGATGGCGACGAAGTGACTTGCAACCCTTTGTCTTACTCTCATTCAAAACCTGAAATCGGAGATGTAGTCCTCGTACGGCATCCATTTCATTCTAACTTACTCATCCTCAAAAGAATTTCTGAGCTTCAAGACGATGGAACATTCTCACTTGCGGGGGACAATCCAGACCCCACTAGTAGCGATGATAGTCATAACTTTGGCCCAGTTCAAAAATCTGCCATTCTTGGAAAAATAACGATCAATTAGCCCATCCAATTTTCTCCATCCAACCTAGTGAAGTTCATTATCTACTAGATCAAACCCTATTCTACAGGCACCTTTTATGCATACACTTTTGGAGACATACTTTTGAATAAAGTTGACCGTTCCATTCTAAATTTCGTCGTGATGGCTCACGCAACCGTGCATATTTTTGAACTTTCTATCCCCATCTTCGTCGTCGTTTGGCTCTTAGAATTCAATACTACTCCTGCCATCATCGGTCTCACCGTCACTGTGGGATACGGTCTATTTGGTTTGGGTTCTCTTCCTAGTGGAATTCTCGCAGACCACGTCAGCTCTAAAAAATTAATTTTATTATGTTTGTTTGGCATGGCGGCTTCATTCTATATGTTAAGCATATCTTCTAGTTTGATCACTATCGCACTGGCATTATTTTTATGGGGATCTGCTGCTAGTATCTATCATCCTACTGGACTTTCTCTAATCAGTAGGAAAGCCGAATCTATAGGGACCGTTTATGCTTATCATGGTATTGCAGGTAATATTGGAACTGCATTTGGACCCATTGCAACCATATTGTTACTATCCTCTTTCGATTGGAGACACGTGGCAGCAATTCTGGCCACCTTCTCTTTATTCGTAGCTATTCTCTCTTCTCAACTAAAAATTGAAGATACATTTTCAGGTCCCCTCGACCTCAAAAATCTTGTATCAAGCGACACTATACAACAAACGTCACACAATATCAAATCCCTCCTAGCTGGTGTTTTTTTACTAATATTCGTACTAGTTGTTTCTTATGGGTTTTATTATCGAAGCATACTCACGTTCCTTCCTGTAGTACTATCCCTTCTCCAAGTTGATCCTATCTCTTTGATTGGATTCTCTTTTGCTTCTTCTGACTATTTCTACGCTGGTATCTTGATAGTCGGCGCATTGGGTCAATATGTAGCAGGAAAAATTTCAGACCATTTCAAACCCGAGTTCCCTCTTCTTATTGGCTACTCTGCTCTTGCATTATTGGCTCTCCTCTTTTTACCCGCAGTCCAGTCTGGGGTAATAATTTTCGCACTACTTGGGGTGGCATTAGGATTTTTCCTTTTCTACATCCAACCCTTGCAAGCCACTTTAATCGGTCTCCACACGCCTGAAAAAACACGAGGACTATCTTTTGGGATCACGTTTACAGGTGTTTATGGAATCGGTGCAATTGGAGCTGCAGTTGCAGGGGTAATTTTAACATATTTCAGTCCCTTAGTCCTTTTTACTACACTCGCCGTGGTAATGTTATTTGCATCTAGTCTCATTTATACGATAAAAAAATCTAAATATCCCGATCTCATTTCCTGATATTCTAATCGGAAAGAAGTAGTACTTCTGGCCCATTTTTTTCTCAATGAAACGCACCGATAGGAACTTTGCACTTATGCTTAGTTTTGCCCACGGGCTTGACCATTTTACTAGGCGACTCATCCCGCCTCTTATACCTATATGGGCATTTCTTTTTGGCACTCCTCTCTGGCAAATTGCACTCATACCTGCACTATTACTATTCGGAAGTGCTATCTTTCACATACCTGCCGGTATAATCTCCGACACACGTGATCGACGATATCTATTACCTTTCGGAACTGGACTTCTTGGGTTGAGTTATCTTTTATTTACCTTTGCCGCATTCAATTCCCTTCTAGATTTCACCACCGATGTTTTCGGATATCCCTTTAATTCTCGATTACTAGTTATGATGCTAGCTATGTTTCTTGGGGGTATGGGAACTAGTGTTCTACACCCCACTGGACTTCCCCTTCTCACCACAAATATTTCTCCAGAGCTCAAAGGAAGGGCATATGGGATGTGGAATAGTGCCGCCAAATTTGGAGATGGACTTGGACCTGCAGTTTTAGGCATATTGCTACTCTATATGAATTGGCCGCTCATTTTCATATTCTTTGGATT
>JAPYRM010000072.1 GCA_029941175.1 Halobacteriales archaeon | reverse complement strand
TCTATCGATTAATGCGACAGATTCTTCGGGGTCGTGGAAGGGCGCAACTAGCATCGTATAGATTCCTTCGGAAGGATCAACAACTTTGTCAAGCATATAGTCAACAAAACCATTTGCGAGAGGAACTGCTACTTCGTCACTAGATAATTTCCCAAATGAAAGCATTTTATTAGGGAGTAAGACTATTTTATCAAGACCAACGTGTTTCATTACTCTAGGTATTTCCTCAGGGGTCATGTCTTTTTGAGGATACGAAGTTACATTTCTCATAATCCGTCCGCCTACCCACCGATCACCAGTACTGCCAGGAATGAGTCTGCCTCTAGTTGCTCCAGTAAATCGTGATTTCCAGGGTTCGTCTAGATAATCTGAAAAGTCTTGTAACGGTTCAAAAAAGTGTGCATCTACGTCGACTACTACATGACCATTTTTTGGCATATTATAGCGAAGAAAGGTTATTAGAGTTTAAAAATTGTAGAGATTTGAGACAGAGGATAGAAAGAGGGTTAAAATGAATCGAGTATATCTCGAGAAATGATTTTCATGTCTGAGAAAAAGGTAGAAATATCGTTTACTGCGAGAACAGTTGCGGGAAAATGGTCGATGCCCATGTCAACATATTGTTGTAATTTCTCAACTATTTCTTCAGAGGTTCCTATTAGATTCCCATTGAAAATTTCTTCCTCGGGTAGATTTTTGAAAGTGGAATTCAAAAGAGATTTGAGATGCGTGTATTGATGAGATTCTCGGAATTTCTTGTGTGCAGCCGAGGTATTTTTTGCAACGCAGAGGGTCAGTTGGGGCGCGATATCAATATCAGAAAGGGACCTGCCATGGTCGGATGTCAAAGTTGAGAGGTGGTTGATTTTTTCTTCGAGTTTTTGAGGAGATAGGCCTGCAGGGAGCCAGCCTTGGCCCCATTTTACAGATCGTTCTAAGGCGGAATTGTGGTTTCCTCCAACGTAGATTGGAAGAGGATTTTGCTTAGGGCGAGGATAAAGATCCAAGGATTCGAACTCAACATATTCGGAATGATAACTGGAAGGTTTAGAGAGCAGAGCTACAAGGGCTTCGAGAGAATGATCAGTGATAATACCGCGGGTGAGCGGGATATTGGGGAATAGAGTAGAAAATTCTTCAGAATATGCACCGACACCGACTCCAAGAATCAATCTGCCATCAGATAAACAATCGAGAGTTGCGGCTTGTTTGGCTAGCCAAACTACATTTCTTAGAGGCAAAACTGCAACAGAAGTATTCAAACGAATGGTGTGAGTCAATCCGGCTATATGTGCAAATGTTGTGAATAATTCATAATATCTCGGAGGTTTTTTCCAACGTTCGGATACATAGGTTGCAGGGACGATGTGGTCATTTCCACCTAATGAATCGAACCCGAATGTTTCTGCTTTGGTTGCAATTTCAATTAAGTGTGAAGGGTCACAAAAAGGAATGGGATAATTTAAACCTTCACGGGCGGTGGGATATCCAAGTCCCATTTTTAAAGTCATTAGAGTTCGCTAATCACCATATCATAGAAGAGTTCGAGGTTCTCTATTTGCGTGTTTTCAGCGTTTTTAAAGGGCAAGAGGGCACAGTGAGAAATTCCAATGTCATGAAGTGCAGAAATATGAGTCAGGCATTGTTCAGGAGTTCCGGCTATTGCAAATAATTCTACTATTTCCGTGGATACTTTTTTTCTAAGTGAAGAAAGAGAATGGGATGGAATGTCTTGAATACCTAGTACAGAATCTATCGCTTGGGAAGAAATTCCAAAAGATTCGAGGGTACTTCTAGGAACAGCGTGTTGGACTAATTGGGCTGTGAAAGGTATGACTGCGTCTAATGCTGACTGTTTATCACGTCCGATGGAAAGAAATGACCAACAGACTATATCTAGATCCGAGGATTTTCTCCCAGTTGATTCGGCACCTAAACGAATATGGGCTAAAGCATATTTCATGGCTTCAACGGAAGTTAGTCCTGCTCCTGCGATGGCCCCATCTGCAACTGCACCAGCTAGTTCTAATAATTTTTTTCCACGGCCTGCGACATAAATTGGAATATCATGTTTGGGTTTGAATTCTAATTTGGCGTTTATTAAATTAAAAGTTCCTGTTGGATCAGAAACCATGTCGGAATTTAGTAGAGTCCTAATTGTTTCGATTGATGTTTTAAGTGTGGAAATTGAAGCAGGTCGTTCTTGATTAAATGGGGAGATTCCATGGCCTCCTGCACCAATACCAAGGATCGCCCTGCCATCGGATATGGAATCTATAGTAGAAATTGCAGCTGCGGTAAGGAGAGGATTTCGAGAGACGGGGTTAGTAACCCCAGTTGCAAGGTTTATTCGCTTTGTTTTGAGTGCTGCGACGCTCAGCATGGCGTATGGATTTTGTTTAGTTGCATGATCGGCTATGAAAAAGGTATCAAAATCTAATTTTTCAGCACAACGTGCGAGAGAAACAAAATCGGGGAGTGATCCTACAGGTAAATGACCGACGCTAAATTTCATGTTATTTATGAAGTGGAGAGTTGTAAGAGGCCAATAGGCTTGAATATTGCCCGTGATCAAGAAAATAAAAAGGATATAGGACTACAAATGAATGAGGATGAGAAAATAGAAGTATACTTGAAAGTTGGCATTGCCATTTACAATAGTGGAGAGTACCATGCGGCCCATGGTGCATGGGAACGATATTGGTTAAAACTCGAAAAGGGGAGCAGGGATAAGTTATTTTTACAAGGATTAATTCAATTTACAGCCATAATATACCATGGTATTAATGAAAATTGGAATGGAATGGGGGGGCTCGTGGAAAGTTCTCTTGTGTATTTAGACGGAATGCCGGAAGTATACAGAGGCGTGGATATTGGATCCATTAGAAGATGTCTTATTGAGATGAAAAAGGATGTAGAAGCATTCTCCCAAGAAAAGATCCCCACTATAAACTACGAAGGTGAAAAGATGGAGTTGGGAGATCTAGAGATTGAGTCTGCATTTGTAGCTGCAGAAGTGATAGCAGAGGAGATTGAAGTGTACGAACATGAGATTATTAAGGAAGCGATTGGTTATGTCAAGGAGGGGTTGGAAGAGAAAAAATATAAAAAAATTGAGCAATTAATAGTGACTTTTGTGAAAGACCCAGATTTGCGTGAGATGGCATATGAGCAAATAAGAAATAGAATGGGAAGAATAAGAGAGAATAGGAAAGATATTAAAAAACTATTTAGATAATTTTTCGAGGTTAGGAGATATGTTCCGCGGAGTTATCGCGGGGGGCATAGCCCAAAATAGTTTTGGCTCGATCTAAGGAATAATAATTACTATCGTTGTCAGAAACTCCATATATTATTTCATACTCATAACTAGCCTGGAGACATCTATCAAAAAGATGGCCACAATCTCGATTTGAGAGCCACATGGATTGTCCACGTGCGTAGTCAATAGGAGGGGCATCTTCATTTAAATTTCCAATTCTAACACAAAGAACAGAGATGCCATACTCATCATGGTAATATCGCCCTAGAAGTTCACCAATAGCTTTGCTAGCACCATAGAGATTTCCTGGACGGGGCAATTCAGTTCCGTCGAGAGGAAATGGACTATTAGGATCTGACAAGGTAGGTTTATCATTGGTTTCGTAATGACTAACTGCGTGGTTCGAAGAGGCGAAGATGAATTTTTCAACACCGGAATTCACTGCAGCTTCAAGTAAAATTTGAGTGCCTTCTATATTATTTCGAAGAACTGATTTCCAAGATGCAGAAGTTTGAGGATCTCCGGCAAGATGAATTATTGCATCGACCCCCTCGACAGCTTCAGTTACAGCTGAAGTATCCAAAATGTCAGCAGTAATTATATCATAGGGAAAATCACCATCAGGCGGCCGGTTGTCAAGGGGACGCCACGTGTAACTGTCAGAGAGGTGCGAAAGAATTGTACGCCCTACAGTTCCTAGTGCGCCCGTAAGTAATACTACCTCATTCATTGAGAGTTAATCAGAGGGGAAAGGAGAAGTAACTTTTTCTTTAGAGAGCAGAAAGTTCAAGTTGTATGAAACCAACAGAAACAGAAATTGCTTGTTTCGAGTCTGGTGTTAAGCTTGGATCGCTATATCACCAGTTTTCAGGAGTCCCGATTAGCTTGGGTAATATCAAAAATTTGTCATCCGCGATTGAAAAATCAATTGAAAATCAGCCGTATTGTACAAATGTTTCAGTGGAGATATCTGAAGAAGAAGTAAAAAAATCAATGAATGAGGATTTTGAATATACAGAATTGAAAGGAGACATGATGACAGTTAGAATTGAGATTCGATACGAGGATACAGAGGTGGTGTCTAAAATGAGAGTTGAAAAGGGATATCCACTGATGTTTGTTGAGTCTGTAGAAATGAAAAGAATGGATTGACTCAAAAATAAAATTTTATCAAGAAACTTCGAGTTTTGAAACTATTTCTATAAGTTTAGCAAGGGATTTTCCGGATTCTTTTAATAATGTCTCTCCGAAATCGCTGGATGCTAAAGAGGGATTGCCTATGACACCATTTCTTGTGAATTCATCGACGTCGTATTTCATTTTTGCCCCTTGTTCAAGAGACCCCCAGGTATCACCGGAATCAGCGTTTACTTGAGATATCATATTAGAGTTGACCATGTTGGGGAAAAGATGTAATAGCATAGAGGTTTCAACTTCGCCGGCATGCCCCATAGGAAGATCATTTGAATAGTTGAACCAGGTAAAGGTGGTTGCAAATGCAGGTTTGATGGCATTTCGAGTTATATCAGCGCAAACTTCATTCAAAGCGTCGATGTTGCCTCCATGACCATTTACGATGATTATTTTGTTCCACCCATTGTGGATAAAAGAATTAAGGACATCGGTCATGCAATTTCGGAAAGTTTGTGTTGAAAGCCAAAGCGTTCCCG
>JAPYRM010000071.1 GCA_029941175.1 Halobacteriales archaeon | reverse complement strand
AATCATGAGTTGAACCGCAAGAGGGACATAAAAATCCACTCATATTTTCCACTAATCCTAAGGTAGGAGTTCCGTGCCTATCGAACATTTTAAGACTTTTTGTTGCATCATCGAGGACAACTGATTGGGGAGTAGTAACTATCACTGCTCCTGTTACTGATACGATTTGGAGAAGAGTCAACTGAGCGTCTCCAGTTCCTGGTGGCAAATCTATAATTAGGTAGTCCAATTCACCCCAATTTACATCTGAAAGTAACTGTGAAATAATTTTATGAACCATAGGTCCCCTCCAAATTACGGGATCGTTTTCTCCAACGAGAAGGCCTATGCTGATGAATTTTACTCCAAATTTCTCGGGGGGTTGAATTTTTCCGTCTTTGGTTTCGAGGGGGCCCCCAGTATGGCCAATCATTCGAGGTGTGTTTGGACCATAAACATCAGCATCGAACAAACCTACTCTTGCACCGATTCTTGCCAATTCAACGGCGAGGTTTACAGAAACGGTGGACTTCCCCACCCCACCTTTTCCAGATGCCACTGCGATGATGTTCTTAACAGTAGGTAGAAGATCGTCCTCCGGTGCAACATTTTTCTCGGCCCGTGCAGATATATCTACTTCAAATTTAGAATTTGAAAATAAATCCCTAATTTTTTTAGCTATTGATTGTTCCTCAGTAGAATAAGGAGCCCCCAAAACAAGGGAGATTTTGATTTTAGATTCTTCTATGGTTATAGAATTAACTAATCCAAGAGAAACTATGTCACTTCCAAGACGCGGATCGGGAATAGAACTGAGTAAATCTTGGACTTTCTGTTCATCCATGTAGACGGATATATGTCACAAGTTTAATAAGAAGTTTGCTAGTTACTAAAACGATTGAGAAGAAAATCGACTTAAGTTGGAGTAAGTACAAGAGGAGCAGTATGGGAGAAAAAAATTGTCCGATTTGTGGTGAAAATTATGAGTTTTACGAAGAAGTATCAGAAGAAATGGGAGGGAGTAGCATACAGATAATGCATGATATTGATAAAATGTGGGAAGTGGGAGAAAACATACGTTGGAATCGGATATGCCATCGAATTGGTACGAAAAGTGATTCGGCAATTGAATCCAATCAGTTAGTAGTAGAGACGTTCAGGCACCATCATGAAGAAATGGAGCGAAATTAGAAAATGACTGGGATTGAAGTGGAAAATGTTAAGTGGTGGCAATGGGCCTTAGATGTTGTATTTTTTCTGTTCGGGACAAATTCATTGTTGAAAGGCGATTTGAAATGGGGAATGGGGTTAATTATAGTGGGGACACTAGCACTAGGGTATGATGTCTGGAGATGGAAATTAAATGGGGGCGAGTTTAAGATGCCCATTCGAAAAGAGAAATAAATCAGAATAAGAAATGGGAATCGGACTTGAAAGATACTGGGGGATTGGACCTAAAACTAGGGCAAAATTTGAAAAGAAATTAGGAGTGGAAGGGTCTCAAAAAGCAGTTCTTCACTCAGATTTTGATTCGTTATTAGCCACAGGTGTTGGCCTTGGGAGGGTAGTGTCCATATTAAGAAGAGTAGGAGAAGGAAAAAACATAGATGCGTTGGGTTCGTTAGATTCGAAAAATGAGTATAAAAATATACTCGGAGTGGTGCAAAAATTTTCGGTTTCTTCGAGGGTGAAAAATAAGATAAAAATTATATCGCCGATGTCTTCAATTGGGCTTATTAATGAACAACTTGAGTTGATTTTTGATACAGTCGAAGCGTGGAAATTGATACCAGAAGAGGACCAGAAAGTGATATTAGATTGGTTGAAGAAATGTGATAATACAAAAGAAATAGGAAACATCGCAGTTGAGATTTCCACATTGTTGTACGATATGGGTAGTTTGGGTGGCGTTTTTCAAGAGATAGAAAATTTAGACATTGAAGTTCTGCAAAAGGTTGTAAGTTCGATAGGCCACCTAAATGAGGAATTTTTCGAGAATGGCGATGCGGAAGGAGTGAAGTTGTCCAGAGAAAGCATCGAGAATCTAATTGGAATGGAAGATGATATCTATCAAATTATAGAAGAAATCCGGGAGAAAAATATTAATGGTTTTGTAGAATTTAAAGAAGAAGTATATGCATCCCTGACTAGAAAAACAGGGATTGATACTAGTTTAATAAGAAGTATAGAAGTAGAAGAATTGATAGAAGCAGATGAGTTTATATCAGAGATAATTAGAAAACTAAAAACGAAATTTCGAAACGAAATTGATGAGCGAAAAAGGGAGCTAGATGGGGAGAATAGAGAATTTGTTGAGAAATCAAGAGATGATATAAATAAATCTGTTGAGGCGATTGATAAAATAGCATTTTACCTGTCGTTGGCGCTGTTTTCATTATCTTTGGGGATGACCAAACCAATAGTAAGGAAAGATAGTTTATATATAAAAATCAAAAAGGGGAGGAACCTATCCATGTTGGATTCGTCAGAAGGGGGAATAAAACCAATAGATTACACCATTGGAACGTCTGAAAGTTTGACTCAAATGGAAAGTAAGAAACTTGCCGTTTTAACAGGGAGAAAGGGTAGTGGAAAGACCACATTATTAGATACGATATTTCATATTACAACGCTAGCAAATATGGGACTGCCAGTTCCTGCAGAACATGCAGAAGTTGGGCTATTTGATTCGATCATACTGCAGAAATGTTCAGGGAAGCAGAATTTTACAGAAACAAGAGAGATGTTGAAGTCAATGATCCCTCCAATTGTAGAAGGAAAAAAAACATTGCTGTTAGTTGATGAGATAGAAATGACAACGGGAATACGAGATGCGCCGGAGATGCTTAGATGGATTTTGGATCTTGCGATGAAAGGAGAATCAATGGGGATTTTTTCCACCCACATTGCAAAGGCGATAGTACCAATAGGGGATGGAATTAGAATGGAGGGCATAGATAAAGATCGGTTTGGAGAAGAGTATCAGCCGATACCAAATTTAATAGCAAAACCCACGATAGAATTAGTTATAGAAGAAATCGTTTCTTCTACAAAAAGGAAGAAGGAATTGGCCGCATACAGGGAGCTGGATATTAAATTTGGGGATAGATTGTTTCAAAGAAAATTAAATGATCCAAAATGGAAGAAATGAGATTCAAAAAGTTTGTAAACTTCAAATGAAATTATAGAGTATGGCACTTTTAGAATCAAATGAAAAATTAGAAATTGGTAGCGACGCGCCTCAATTTAAATTAATTGGGACAGATAGGGATTGGCACACTCTAGAGGACTTTGGGGATTACAAAATACTCCTGATTTGTTTTACTTGCAATCATTGCCCATATGCCCAGGCGAAGATTCCCGTTCTTAATAGATTGGCAGAGGAGTATTCAGAAATGGCAGTTGTGGGGATCAGCTCTAATGATGTAGAAGCATACCCAGAGGATTCACTAGACATGATGGTAGAGTGGGTTGAGAATGGAAAAATTTCATATGATTACTACCTATATGATGAGAACCAAAGTGCTGCAAAGGACTATGGAGCAGAATGCACTCCAGATCCGTTTTTATTTGTTGCAAAAGAGGGTAAATTTGCACTTGAATATCACGGGAGGTTGGATGATGCGACAAATCCAAAGGATATGCCAAAAAGACACGAAATGAGAGAGGTTATTGATAAATATTTAATGGGAGAAAAGTGGGAAGGGGTCCCTGCTCCTGCAATAGGATGCGGGATCAAATGGAAGCAATAATGACTATGAGTGACACGGCGAGATCGATAGCGGAGTCAATAAATACCAAAAAAGAAATATCTAACAATAGCTAGGTGGGCAGCTAAAGCTTACCACAAGAGGACATAGAATGAAACATAAGTTTCCAAGTATAGATGCAAATAACATTATCTATAACCCCACATTCGAGGATTTGCGTCTGTTTTCTGAAGAATTAGAACAGACTACAGAATATGGGAGTCCAAACTACGTTAGTAGTATTAGGTCCCGGAGTTCAAGTAAAACAAAGAACAAAATAGATGATGAATTTGATAGTGAAGATGAAACGCATATGTCAAACGCCATGGATCGAATTTTCTCAGAGCCTTTTGTTTGTGTTGATAGGAAAATGGGACGTCATCCAAGACTATCATTTACTTGTCGATTGTTCGTGCCTAAAAAGTACTCAAGGATAGCACTTTCTTGGGCGACTTTACTTGAACCGAGTGATGGGAAGGATCCAGACCTGTATACAGTCCACATCCCCGATTGGGAAGAAACTCGAATAAGAATATTTCCGGAAGACGGTGTGACATATGTGCTAGGAAGTGATTACACAGGGGAAGCAAAAAAATCATTTTTGAGGATGTTTATGTACTATGCGAAGCAGAGGAACGGGCTAGGATTGCATGCAGGGAGCAAACGGGTGCGTATAAACACAGAGATGGGAGCGAAGCAAATTGGTCAGATTTTTATGGGACTGAGCGCAACGGGGAAAACGACACTTACATGCCATGGTTTTGGCCTTACGGGTTCTGAAAATGCAGATTTAGTTCAGGATGACGTTTGTGCATTGTTTCCTGATGGATTGGTTGCAGGGAGTGAAGGTGGAGGACTGTTTATCAAAACTATTGGTTTGTCAAGGAAAAACCAACCGGAGATATATGATGCTACGGTTTGTGATAATGCGATTTTAGAAAATGTGGCTGTGGGGAAGTCTGGAAAGGTAGATTTCCAGGATAGTAGTTTGACAGATAACGGAAGGGCATCTATTTTGCGTTCCGACCTACCAAATGCTACAAACAATATTGATCTAGAAGAGGCACATCAGATATTTTTCATCACGCGGAACCCGCTGATGCCCCCTGTGGCTAAATTAACAGAAGAAGAAGCGGCAGCTGCATTCATGCTTGGTGAATCGATTGAGACAAGTGCAGGAGATCCTACGAAAGCAGGAGAACCCATCCGTGTTGTGGGAACTAATCCATTCATAATCGGTTCTAAG
>JAPYRM010000070.1 GCA_029941175.1 Halobacteriales archaeon | reverse complement strand
TCAATGGCCCTCTCCATAGCGATAGGATGTGCATTTCTTGCATGGCTCTCTAGATTTTTCTCTAACAATAATCTCCCCAGATGGGGATATCCACTTACCCTTCTTGTTCTACTATCATTTGCAGCTCTTATTCTCTATTTAATTTTACCCTATGTATTTGAAATTTTATATAACAATATAACCCGAACTTTTGGTTTTAATATTTCCGCAGGAACTAGGACCATTGAAGAAGCCAATTCTTTTTTATCACTCGCAGATCCTGCTTTCGGTATTAGTTGGGTCGATGTAATCCGCCAAGAATACGGTTATGCTTTTTTCGTGGCATTTGCTGCTCCATTTTTTATCTTGAAGGATTATTTAAACGAAAAAAAATACGAATCTGGTATTTTACTTCTGCTCATTTGGTCCATTCTAATTGGGGTTTCAACTTTCACTCAAGCTAGGTTCAATTACTATCTAGCAATCCCTGTTGTGGTTCTAAATGCATATGTATTAAAATGCATCTTCCAACAATTTAATATAGATAAACTTCGGTCTATAAAACCATACCAATTTGGAGTCATTCTCGTAATTTTTCTTGTTGTACTTGCCCCCTTGGCAATTCCTATCCAAATAGGATCTGATGGTACTAATCCTATCAATACTTACACAGCTTTAGACATCTCCATGGATGTCCCTCTTAACGAAGTATATAACTGGGACCCCGCACTCCAATGGATGAAACTAGAAACTCCAATAGTAGGAAACTATGGTGGTTCAAACAATCCCCTTGATTATTATGGAACTGTAGAATCTAACTATCTTGGAATAAATGCCACAGGCGATTTCGCATATCCTGATGGGGCCTATGGTGTAATGTCATGGTGGGATTATGGCCATTGGATAACCTTGAGGGCCGAACGAATTCCGGTTTCCAATCCCTTCCAGGAAGGTGCAGTAGTTTCAGCAAACTATCTACTTTCCCAAAGTGAATCTGAATCTGAAAGTATTCTTTCTGATATCGACGATGGATCTGGAGTCAGATATGTCATTTTAGATTGGCAAATAGTATCTTCTGGAGCAAAACTCCATGGTCCCGCAACATTCAAAGAAGGAGTTTCTGTTACGGACTATCAAAACTATCTGCTTAAACAAGTTCCTGGAGGATATGAACTACGTCACATTCTTCATCCCTCTTCTTATTACCACTCTCAAATGGTTCGACTTTACCACTATCACGGTAGTTCTATAACGCCAGCTCCTGTTGTTATTGATTGGGAGGGCATACCCGGACTTGACTCCAAATATTATAAATTGTCTCCGACTGTGAGTGAAAATTCCTCTGGGAATCTGTTCACATTTTTCGATACGATGGAAGAAGCTCAGAATTTCACTCAAGAAAATCCCACTTCTCAGATAGGTGGAATTGGGACATTTTCAACAGAACCAGTCCCCGCACTTAAGCACTATAGGTTAGTTTATGCTACGCCAAAGGCGATTCAAATTTCCCCTTATTATGTGCATACCACTTCTTCTTGGGTTAAAATTTTTGAGCGTGTTCCTGGTGCAACCATTACTGGTACAGCCCCGCCAAATACTCCTATATCTGGGGTCGTAGCCATGCATGTCCCTACAACCAATTCTACATTTCGCTATATCCAACATACTGCCTCTGATGCTTCTGGAAAATTCACGATGGTAGTTCCTTACTCCACAATAGGTTATGACGAACTTGGACCTCAAGATGGTTATACAAATGTCGATGTACGCGCGGTGGGTCCTTATTATATTACCACCGAATTCGGAACACATTCCGGATTAATTCATGTACCAGATTCTTCTGTAAATGGTATCGGACCCGAGCTCACTATTGACTTGAAAGAAAATTTCTTGGAACTGTGCAATTGCGTTTGGGACAGTGATATTGGCACAATTATACCTGAGAAAAATACATCATGAATGATCAATCAAAAAAATTAATTCATATATATGTGAAAGGAATTTTTATGGGAACTGCAAATATAATCCCTGGCCTATCTGGGGGGACAATTGCACTTATAATTGGAATCTACGACCGCCTTTTATCTTGTATTTCAGCATTTAATCTATCACTTTTATCTAATATAATCCATTTACGGAATCCTTCTTTTAAGTCTGATTTTCAGAATTCTATCAATGAACTAGACTTACCATTTTTAATACCTTTATCAATTGGAATATTAACTGCAATAGTTATCCTGTCCAATTTCATTTCATTCGCATTTGTACATTTTCGTGCATTTGCAAATTCATTTTTTCTAGGCATTTTGGTCATGTCATTAATCCTACTTTATGACGAAATCAATTTAAATTCTATTTTTAGAATCATATCTGCCATTCTTGCTTTTTCCATTTCTTTTTTATTATCTGGAAGCGTGTCTGCCATCCAAACTTCTCCCGATCCTATTTATATTTTTATCTCCGGTGTGCTGGTCAGCTTAGCGATGCTACTTCCTGGAATTTCTGGAGCGGCTTTACTTTATGTCATAGGGTTTTACGAGTTCTTGCTTACAACTCTCAATGAGTTCTTATTTTCCTTACCTACTTTATTCGCTGGAGATTATCAAACTATCTTAAAACCAGCACTGATTCTTTTTATATTTAGTTCTGGTTTCTTTATTGGACTAATCAACTCTGCAAAACTTGTAAAATTTGCCTTAACCCGAGATCGGGCAACTACTATGTCCATTCTACTTGCATTAATGGTGGGTTCCTTCAGATTTCCAATTTCTGAAATAGTTACCAACATTCCATCTTCAAACTTCAGCTCAATTTTTCTGATTTTATTTTCTTTTTTCGTGGGAGCATTTGTACCCTACATATTATCTCGGCTGTATGATTCTCCTATCTGATTAGACTTTTCTCGGAACTTTCCAATCGATAGGCTCATTTTTTTGTATTGTCAGTCTCCATTCAATGAATCCACCTCTCGCCATCGATATAGATGGTACTATGTCCCGAGAAGACCGTTCAATTGAAGGCCGTATATTCGATGCCCTTAGAGGCTGGGATGGTACTATCGTAGTCGCAACAGGGAAGGCAGTACCCTATCCCATCGCACTTTGCGAGTACATAGGTATAGATATATTAGTCGTAGCAGAGAATGGGGGGATCATAGTGCACAATAATGATCTCATTCCCACTTATGATCTCTCCTCCCTGCATGATTTTGATAAAGCTTTCCGTGGGGATGGACACGATTATGGGTGGCCAGGGTCCGATTTGGTAAACCGATGGAGACAAACGGAAATAGCAGCGTCCCACAGTGTCTCTTTAGACCTCCTCAAAAAATATGCTAGCCAATTTGATCTCAACGTAGTGGATAGCAATTATGCCTACCATATTGGCCCCTCCGATGTGGATAAAGGAGTTGGTTTACGCGTCATTTCTAAACGACTTGGACTCAACCCACTGGATTTCATTTCCATTGGGGATTCTGAAAATGACATTCCTCTATTCCTGGCAACAGGGAACTCTTATGCAGTGTCAAATGCTCCCCTGTCTGTCCAAGCGATAGCAAATAATGTGACCACTCTTCCATCTGCTTCGGGACTACTAGAAATTCTCTCTTCTTTAAAAACAAATTAAATTTATTCTTTCTTTTCTTTTACAAATTCGTCTCTCCATTTCTTGAATTTTTCATCTGCCCAATCTTCATCAAATCTCTCGATACATGGGATTTCATAAGGAATCAAACCCTTTATTCTTGAAACCATTTCTTCGAACATTTCATTCGAAGTTTTAATTATAAGTATGGACTCCTCCTCATTTTGAATTCCACCTCCCCACTCATATATCGAATCACATTCTATTATATTCACACAAACGGCTAGATGCTCTTCAACAATTTTATATGATATTTTTTCAGACAATTCTCTTGGAACTGTTACATATCCCGTCGCCATTACACTACTTCTATAATTGACCTATGGGTTCCTGTTATATCCCATTCATGCATACAAAACTTCTCCCCTACTATTTTTTCACCATCTACTTCCCCAATTTCCCAGTTAACCATCTCTGCGTTCCACTCTTCCTTTCTTCCACACAAATTACATTCACGATCTGTAGGTGGGCATAAACGAACCTCTTTGGACATACATTTTCACGTTGCACCTCCATAGTATTTAAAGAGATCTACCAATTCGACACATGTAAGCCATAGAACGTACAATCAACCCCATGACTTCTGGAACCCATGTAGGTTCCATCAAGCTTCTTGGAACTTCTCATGTTTCACTAGAAAGTGTGGAATTAGTTACTCAAACAATTGAGAATGATTTCCCCGATGTAGTTGCAGTCGAGTTAGATCCTCTTCGGTACAAGCAACTTTGCGGCGATACACCTGACAATTTAATACCCAACAATTTTCTGAACAACAAAGCAATCTTCCAATTTTTAGCATATTGGTTACTCTCTACACTTCAAAAACAAATAGGAAAGCATTTCGGCGTTACTCCCGGAGCCGATATGAAAGCAGCAATAGATGTGGCAAAAAAAAATCAGATCAATTTAGCACTTGTGGACCGAGATATTCAAATAACCATCAACCGGTTTTGGAATAGTATTTCTCTATTACAAAAAATAAAATTAGTCTGGGAACTCATATCTAGCGTCACTAGTTTTAATTCCATCTTTACCTCAAATGAGTATGATCTATCTTCTATAGAGGACATAGATGTGATGACCGCCATGCTATCCGAATTCCGTAAATTTTCCCCCCGTGGAGCACAGGCACTCATCGATGAACGCGATGCATACATCGCCCATCAACTCCTAAAAATAGCCTCTGTAGAAACAAATATAGTGGCAGTAGTGGGGGCTGGCCATATTTCTGGAATTGAGCAATATCTCTCCCATCCTGAAACGCTTCCACCCCTCGATTCTTTGGTTCAGCTTTCGCATAAAACTCGTTTTCCAATTTTCAAACTCATTGGATATCTTATCGCGTTGGCATTCATTTCTTTCTTCATTTTACTAATTATGGCAGGAGTACAAAATATG
>JAPYRM010000069.1:1076-5061 GCA_029941175.1 Halobacteriales archaeon | reverse complement strand
GATTACTTCAGGTATACTTGCACGGTCGTTGGCAATAGTAGGAGTTCCACAAGACATAGCTTCTAAGATGGGCAGTCCAAAACCCTCATAATCGGAGGTGTGTAAATAAGCGTCAGCAGAGTTATACAGCAATGGCATTTTGCTCTCGGGTAGCCATCCCAAATTAATAACTCCATCTAGTTCGAGAGAATCTCCATAGCCAATTTTGAGTAGTTTCACATCGGGACGATGAGATCTAAGTTCAAGTAGAATATTTCGTACTATGTCCATTCTTTTGTGGGTTTGGTTTGACGAAGCAACTAGAATATAAGTGGATTCGGGGTCCAATCCAAGTTGTTTTCGAGAGTCCAGCTTATCAAGTGGTTTGAAGAGAGAATGATCCACACCTTGAGGAACCACGTGTATCAGTTGGGGATCGATTTCTAAATGCTCTATAAGCTCCGTGCGAGTGAAATTGGATATTGCAATTATAGCATCAGCGGTTTTGAGTGCAGAGGGAGTGAATTTCCATTGAATTCTAGTAGATATGTCATGATTGGCGTCTGGAAATGTGGGCAAGATATCATGTACAGTGACAATTAGATTTTTAGGGCGTGAAAAGTATGCCGCAGGGGCTATAGTTTGAAAAGTGGCATGTACAATATCAGAATTATCGGAGGAATACCTAGTTAGCCAGGAGGCAATCGTGTTTCCAAATAGTTTGCTTTCACGTCTAAAAATTCGGTGAATGGGACCGTCTATAATGGCACTTAGTCTATTGAAAAGCTCATCCTCATACCGCCGGGTTGCAAACATAGGATGGCTTTGTTTGGAAATATTCCAATGTACAACTTTCATTGCAGGATGGTATAAGATGCACCGTCTAAGAACAATAAAAGTTCGGTTCGAAAAATGTTGTTTATCGGGAAAGGAAATTTATCGTTTGACGAAGGGGATCTAAGTTTATTCCAAAGAACGTTTCCGTTCGAGAAAGTAATAATTCTTCCTCAGCACCCATCACGTCAGATCTAAAGATTGTGATACAGTAAATTATCCCAAAAATGAGTGTGAAAAGCAATAAATGGAGATTGCTTAAGTCAATCCTAATAGAGAGTAGGTAAACTAACGAAGCCATTAATGTAGCGACGATTCCAATTTTAATAACGGGTTTGGATAGGGGATGAATTCCAGTTAGCCAATAGAGTTCGAGAGAATGAAGTAAATTGAGGCATATGTACGAGAGGGTTGTGGCTACTGCGGCCCCAATAAAGGAATATTGGGGAATGAGAATTAGATTCAAGAGTATATTCAAAAATCCAGCTGCAGTAGTATTTGCCAAAATATATTTTGTTTTTCCAATAGCTAGCAAAGTTGACTCGTTCACCCCAGTGAGGATATGGAAAAGAAAACCAAGCGAAAGTATTGAAAGTCCGACACTTGCGGCGACATAATCATGTCCGAAAAAGAATTGGATAAGAGTATCAGGAAAAAAGAAAAGAGCTAGGAAGAGGGGAAATGTGGGAATGAAAATCCACTTAGTTATAACGAGATACATTTTGCGCATTCGTAAAGATTTATTTTGAGCATGTAACTCGGAGAGCGCGGGCATGGAGAGGAAGGTGAAAGAGTTAAGAAAGATCATAAGTAGTGCAGATAGAGGGTATATGACAGCGTAGAGTCCTACTTCTGTGACAGGTTGGAAGTAAGCTAGAAGGAGTGTGTCTGCATCGACGAACAATAAAGCCATCATGGTGGAAATGGCCAAAGGGATAGAGAAAGGGATTAAGTCTTTGAAATGATAGGCGGGGGTAACTTTATGGAACATCTGAGTGTAACGATATAGTGTGTAAACTCCAACGAGTGCTGCAGCAGCATATGCTAGTAGATAGGCCCATGCTACTTTGACTGCGGACACCCCAATTAGAATAACAATGATTATCAGGATGAATCGTGCTGAGGGGAGAACTATATTTTGAATGAAAACGGCAGGTGATGCTCTTTTTTCCCCTTGCATACTTCCAATAACCATCCGAATAAATGCTGCAAATGGGACTGCGCCTGCGAATACTTTTAAAATAGGCGAAAAGGATGGGTTTGAGAACACATTAATTGCGATATAATCTGCAAAAATGAATAGACAAAATGCGACAATCAAAGATGTTACAGTGGTGATAGAAAATGCCGAGATTAAAATGCCACGCTTGTCGGAAGATTGTTTGAACCGGGGCAGGTATCGTGCAATGCCATGGTGAAGTCCTAAAACAACAAACGTCGTGGAGATAGAAAGGAGTATTATGCCGACAGAAACGATTCCGTAATCATACACCCCCAAATAACGGGCTATGAATATTTTTGCTATGAAAGCAATTCCAAGTTCAAAAATAGTCCCTAATAAAACTAAACTGCTTCCAGATACAATAGAAACGGAATCGGACGGTTGGGACATTGGTACAAATGAATCTGCCAAGAGGATTAGCGTTTTGGTTAGTAAAAATAATGGAGGATAATGAATGGGATTCGAAAAAGCTTATACGCTTGATAATGGAAGACTTGCCAGTATGAAGCTCCCATTCACAATTTTTGAAGATGCTGAGAGAGATCAAATGGAAGTGGGAGTGATAGGGGCGGGGAAAATAACAGAGAGAATACACATACCCATCCTATTAGAATATTCAAAAACGATCGTGAAATATGTTGCAGATATAGACATAGATAGAGCAAATAAATTGGCCAAGATATGCAAGTGTGATGCGATTGAAGTGGGGAAAGGGGTGAGAAAGTTACCAGAATGTGATATTGTTCTTCTTGCAATACCCGTTGGTGTCAGACGTCCTTACATAGAAGAATTTTCTCGGAGGAAAACGCCAATTTTTGTAGAGAAACCATTTGCGAAGAATATTGAAGACCACCAAGAATTTGTGGAGTTAAACAATAAGATGGTTTGTAATTATATGAGAACGTGGTTCTCGTCGACAAAACAAGTAAAGGAGATCGTCCGTTCGGGGGTATTTGGACCTCTTAAAAGTGTTAAAATTCAAGAGGGATTGGTCAATAGTTTGGGGATAGGAAAGAAGCATTATAGGAATGATATTGGGTTGGCAGGAGGGGGTGTATTAATGGAAAGTGGGTGTCACACTATTAGTCAAATTGTGGACATATTGGAAGGGTACGACATAACTGTCAAAAAATCCGATATAATTTGGAAAGATGAGTTGGACGTAGCAGTAGAGGTGGTAATGGTAGCTAGCAAAGATTCAAACGTCAAAATTGAATATCAAGCTAGTCGTGTTGAATCATTTGAGCCAGAAGCAGAATTTGAATTCCAAAACGCGTGGGTCAGATTCGACCACACTGGATCAAATGAGAGGTTAAGAGTATATGCAAATAGGCCGGGGGATCCACTTGTAATAGAACCAGGAAATTATGCCACATCATTCGGCGAGGGGGTGTTTTTAAAGTGGGCAGAGTTCATCCAACAAATTTGGTCTGATGCAGAAATGAATACGAATCAAATGACGGGGATGAAAGTGACAGAGATCATTACAGGGATTTATAAAAAGGCGAAAGGGGGAAAGAAAATATGAAAGTTGGTTTGGTCAATGCGATCGGGTTGAATTCTGCAGATGCGATGTTAGAAATGGAGTTGGGCATACTACTTCAAGCAGAAGGAATGGAAGTGGTTCCGATCATACAAAGTGAGATTGGTTCCGCGATGATAGTAAACAGAGGTTTTTCATATAAAGTTGCAGATATGACTATAGAAGAAGATGCATCAGAGGCGTTGTCAGATATAGATGTAGTCTTATTTGTAAAAGAAGCCACGCCAAATGCACCACATGGTCAGCCAAAAATGGCACGTAGTATTAATCAGAAAATAGTTGATAATTTGGTAAAATATTCGAAGAGAAATGCAGTTATTATTTATATTAGTTCGATAAGTGCATGGGGAGGAAAGTTAGCAGATAGATATCAACAAGATCTGCTTGTCAGAGAGAAACAATTTGTA
>JAPYRM010000069.1:0-1066 GCA_029941175.1 Halobacteriales archaeon | reverse complement strand
ATTTGTAGAAAGACGGCTGCAAAAAAAACATTCTGTTTGGAATCGAAAATATAAGAATCAAAAAAGGGCATACATATTGAGGGTTGGTCATGTGATGGGAAGAATGCAAAAACAAACGAATGAGTTAGAAAAAATGCTAGAGAAAGAAGGAGAGGTGTACATCGATGCAAGGGGAGATTTAGAATCAAATGTGGTCCATATAATGACAGTTGTCAGGGCAATATTAATGTGTCAAAATGAAGAGATGAAACCAGGAAAGTATACCGTGGTGAACTCTCCTCAGTGGTCCTGGAAGGACGTTATGGAATACTATTCTCCAGAAGGAACGAAGGTGAAATTTTATGGAGCAGGGGGTGTGAAAAAGAAATCAATTAAAGATAAGATGGTGTCAAAGGTCTGGAAAATGGCAGAAACACAGAAGCAGCGGTTGATTCCTCTGCTGACATATATGACAGAGGAGAGAAATATCCAGGTGGTCAATAAGCACCTTAGAGAGGAAAGTAAAAAGGAAATGGATAATCTTAAAGACAAAGTGGGGATTCAATTGGATATATTTTCATACAATTCTGCCCCTGGAAAAATTCCAGAAATAGATCTAGAAGAGCTATTGCCAAAATATGAAAAGATTATAAATGAAAAGAAATAAAGTGAGTAATTTTCTTTAAAAAATAAGAAAATACCAGTCATAATCAGTATTTAATTTCAATTTAAAATTTATTAAATTAAATAAAAAATAATACTAAATTAATAAAAAATATTTGTGAATAATAGGAAGGTTTAAATCTATTAAGGGTGAGTAATGAACCACAGTTATGCCCACAGTAGAAGTTAAAAATTTAACAAAACGATTCGTTAGTGGAGGGGGAAGCGTCGTAGATGCGGTTAAAAACCTTAGTTTCAGTGTAAACGAAGGAGAATTATTCACATTGCTTGGACCATCTGGATGCGGAAAAACAACAACACTTCGAGCCTTGGCTGGATTCGAAAATATAACGGAAGGGCAGATCAAACTATTTGGGAACGTTGTTTCCACATCAAATTTAAATGTACCTCCAGAGAGGAGAGG
>JAPYRM010000068.1 GCA_029941175.1 Halobacteriales archaeon | reverse complement strand
GTGGAGGGTCATATAGTATAGTGAAGATATTATTAGTATCCCATTTGAAATCTCATGAATGACGAAGCGTTGTAGGGATCCTTTTTCTTCTTTATTTTGTTTTATATGGGATCTATGGGCCAAATGTCGAGTGACTACATTCGCCACTGCCCCAATTAATAAAATAGGCTCTATAATTGGAAAAAAAATAGCATCAATCGGGCCTAATATAGCTGGGTCCATACTTACTGTTCTTAATGCAGCCGTTTAGCGTTTATCATTTTAAATAAGTCCTTTCTCCTTCATCCCATTTATCAGGTCCTCTACCAGATCTTCTACGGCTTCATAAGGAAAATTCTGTTTATCTGTCAACCGCATACTCAATTCAATCACTGTCATCGAAAAGTCTCCTGATTCAAATCTAGTAGACATGCCATTTGGCAGTGTTGGGACTAGATCCATCTGATTTGATATTGGATATGTAGCTGGAGAGAATGCTTCAAAAAACTGTTCACGTAATTCTTCTTCAATGGTCTCCATGACACTTTAGTAATCTCTACTGCTTAAAACATTTTTGGGATTCTTTCCAATCGTATCGATTCCTTTATTTAATCCTCCCTCACGAGACTTTATTATATGAGCCGGAAGCATATTCTTAAATTTGCTACGACATTTCTCGCACTTCTTTTTTATTCGGGTATTGCAGCAGCAGAACCCTCTCTCACCGATCCTGCGAAAAGTATAGTAATAGCTTCTATTTTTGGAATGATTGCAATTCTTTTTTTGTGCTATGTCCTTCTCAAGTACGGCGGAGAGGCGTAATAGTTGGTTTAATTTACCAATCGCCATTGGGGGTAGTAAGTTTAATCCAGTTGCCAAACCTTTCACCCCTTAGTGTCGCTATTCATAACTAATTCTCTTACTGGTGAAAAAGAGGAGTTCAAATCAATAGTTCCCAATTCTGTTTCAATATATTTTTGTGGTTTAACAGTTTCAGATTTTCCCCATTTAGGACATGCACGAGCGTGGGTTCATGTAGATGTTATGAGACGCTGGCTTGAACATTTAGGATTTTCTGTCACTTATATCGAAAATTTCACCGACATAAATGAGAAAATTGTAGCTAGGATTGGCGAAGCAGATTTTGGTGAATCGGAATCCGAAGTCGCCACTTATTTTATCAATAAAACTCTTGAAGACATGAATTCATTAGGCCTGAAAAGTGCCCATGTTTACCCAAAGGCATCCGAACATATACCCGAAATTATCGATATCATCTCCTCTCTCATCAGTTCCAATCATGCATATGAATCTAATGGTTCGGTATATTTCGACGTAAGCTCATTTGATAGCTACGGAGTACTATCAAAACCGAATTTGGATGAGAAATCCTTTTTAGATACCCCGGAAGAAGCGTCTGATAAAAAACACCCTTATGATTTTGCGTTATGGAAAGCAGGCCAAGTCCCTCCCGAATCCATATCTAAATACCGTGATCCAAATTTACCTCCTATCGATATACCGTCTGGAGATGTTTGGGATTCTCCGTGGGGGACTGGTAGGCCTGGTTGGCATATAGAATGTTCTGCGATGTCTATGACTCACCTTTCCAACAATATCGATATTCATGCAGGAGGGCAGGATTTGATGTTCCCCCATCATGAAAATGAAAAAGCCCAAAGTGAAGCATCCACCGGAGAGTGTTTTGCCAATTTTTGGGTGCACATTCGCCTTCTAGAAACTCAAGGTGAAAAAATGAGCTCGAGTTCAAAAAACTATTTTTCTGTTAGCAATTCGATCTCCGAATTTGGTGTCAATTCTATCAAAATGTTTTTAATTTCTACTTCCTACTCTCGGCATCAAACTTACTCTGAGGCGGCCCTCCATGAGGCAGTGGAACGCTGGGGGAGATTGGAACGTACATATTTTAGAACTACAAATGCACTCAAAAAATCTCCCCCAGACTCAACAATAATTGATGAACTCCTCCGAAAATCTATAGAATCTTCTGTACAAAATTTCCAAACTGCACTGAATGATGATTTTAATACGAGAGAGGCACTTGTAGCAATTTTCGACATCGCCAATTCTCTCAATCAACACCTTGGAGGACCTGAAAAATATGATCATTTTGCATTAGATCTTGCGATTAAGATTCTAGATGATCTTGCTAGAAATGTACTTGGATTCTCTTTTGATTTGATTAATTCAAACGAATTATTTTCCGAGGATCTCACTTCTTTAATGGAAGCCCGTGAAGTGGAACGTTCTAAAGGAAATTATGAAAAAGCGGACGAAATACGAAAAAAATTGGATCTTCTTGGGATTGCCGTAGAAGACACAGAAAACGGACCTACGTATCGGCGTAAATAGCCTTCCCCTGTAACAAAACTTAATAGGAATGTTTTTCCTTTAAAATAGAGTTACCCGAAAAGATCCCCAAGTCCTGCTGCAGACGCTGCTTCTTCTTCTTCTGCCTTCTTTGTTTCTTCTTCTGCAGACGCTTTTGCTTCCTCGGCGTTACCCGAATCTGCAGTAGCAGCTTCTTCTCCACCGATAGCGGCCGAACCGCCTCCAACTGCAGGGATGACAATTTGACCTGTTTCTAATGCTTCTTCAATATCTACATCTTCTAGTGCCGCGACTAGTGCTTTCACACGTACATCTTCGACTTTTACATCGGCCGCTTTTAGTACCTTTGTCAAACTTTTTTCGTCTATTTCTTTTCCCGATTCATGAAGGATCAATGCTGCGTATATATATTCCATTTTAATTCCTATTTGTTTTATTATTTTTTATCCGAAAAGATCCCCAAGTCCTGCTGCAGACGCTTCTTCTGTCGCATCTTCATTTTCAGCTTCGGTATCTTCTATATTCTCTTGTTCAACGCTCTGTTCTTTTTTGTCTATCGATTCATTTTTGGATACATTTTTCAGCTTTTCGGGTCTCGCATCCCCCTCTATAGACATGGCCAATGCGCGCGACTCCGCAGCTGCTTTATTTATCAGTTCTGTGGCTAAATCTGGACTTTCAATAGCCGCAAAAATGCCCACAGCTTTGGCGTTTCTAAATCCATTAACCAGCATAGTAGATATGGTCTGGGAAGTTGGGTACCTGCTACTCACTGATAAACTTCTTGCATTGTTTATTGCTTTGGCGAATTTAAATTTATATTCATCTGTATCTATGTCCAGAGAACTTATCTCATAGATGGCACCTTCCGAATAAACCACTTTTAAATTTAACCCAACTTCTTTTGGTTCTATCCCTAGCGCACCCAAAACATTAGATAGCTTTGGAGTGATGACATCTCCTACTTCTGCAACAATACTAGATGACGTCACTCGAATAGATCCTTCTGATATTTGTGCAGCAGCCCCTACTGCTTGTAAATCTCCTACAAACGGACCTGGTGGAAATCCCGTATCTCCCTCGGGTATGACAATTTGTTTGGTGACCACATCCCCTGCATTTACTGGTGCTGGGGTTTTTGAACCTTTGAGCATTTGATACAAAGTAAATGGATTCTTATTCGTGCCAACAACTCCCACCTGCCCCTTAAGCTGATCTGCTATGGATCCTACTCCTTCTACATTTTGTGCAGCGAGTTTAACTAGTGTGTTTCTACTCACTTTAATCTCCACTTCCCCCCGAAGACTTGCCCTCATTTGTTGGAACTGTCTACTCGGAATGCCTGAGACGTCACAAATACCAATGCTCGCATGGCACGAAAGCCACTCTCTAATTTCTTCAACCTCTCTAGTCTTCCACTCCGGCAAATTGTCTGTGCGGCGTTCTACTTGTGTAGACATTATGCCACCCTCTCCGAAGGACCCATAGTCGTCTTGACATAGATCGAATCTACATTCAGAGCTCCATTCTTCAATGATGAGTGGAGCCTTCTAATTATCACTTCAATGTTTGTGGCTATATCTGTTGTAGACATATCTCGTGCCCCAACGCGTGCATGGAACGTCCGATTATCTCGACTCCTTAGTTGAACTGTATTTTTCATTCTATTTACTACATCAACCACATCTTCTTCTGGCTGAAGTGGTCTTGGCATTTTTCCCCTAGGGCCTAATACTTTTCCCAAGAGCCTTGCGATATCTTGCATCAATCCAACATCTGCGACAAAAAAGTCAGTTGAATTTGCAAGCGCTTTCGCCGCTTCTACGTCATCGCCCAATTCTTTTATCTCTGCAGAACCTATCACTTTTTCAACCACATTTTCGCCCAAAACGGCGTTTTCTCCTACTGCAAATAATATAATTTTTGTTTCTCGACCAGTGCCTCCTGGGAGTACCACTGTCTCATCCACGCGATTGGTCGGATCTCTAAGATCCAACCCTTTTAAATTAATTGCAATATCCACCGATTCTCTAAAGTTCCGACTCGGAGCGGTTTCTAGTGCACGTATAACAGCTTCTTCTATTTCTTTATCTGCCATTTCCTTCCTCCGTAGTCCGCCTATACGGCTACTACAGTATGTGTCAGGCCCTCTGCCTGTTACCTGAAATTTGGTCTATGTGGGGCCATAAACCCATCGAAGCGAATATTCACGCACTCGTCGTAATTAAAAATGATTTAACCTTCTCGAAAAAATCTCTCGCCATGCGTCAGACACGTCCTCTCTTATCATTCGGCTAAGGTATCGTCGTATACACCGCTATCTACTTTCTCTTTAAAATCTCTTGGATTTTTCCCATCGATAGTAACGCCCAACGCAACACACGTCCCCGAAATTTCTTTTGCAGCATTCTTCAAATCATATGCTAGAAGTCCTGGTAATTTCTGGGCTGCAATCTTTTTTATTTGTTCTACGGATATATCTCCGACAAAACTCCTCTTTGAATACCCTGATCCCTTCTCAATGCCTATCTCTTTCTTGATCAAAGCGGCTGTTGGTGGACTGCCAACTTCCAATTCAAAGCTTCCATCATCTTCATAAACTATCTTAACTGGAACTTGAGTCCCATCATAAGCAGCAGTCACTTCATTTATCTTACTAACCACTGCCTGAACATCCACCGGAGTAGGGCCTAAAACTGGTCCAATAGGTGGTCCGGGGTTCGCCCGGCCACCTTCTACAAGTACATCCACTGTTCCTGCCATATCCTGACGGAAACCTACCATCGGGTTTAAACTTTTTCTTTTGTCTACTCCCCCGATCAAAGACGCAGATTTTTTTATCTACCCGACCACAGTAATGAATAGTGGCATTGGAGCAGGAAATTGAAGAGCTCGAACTGGAAATACGTGAAACGCCAAAAAATAAAGCAACTGAGTCTCATCTTGGAAGACTAAAAGCAAAACTAGCAGATAAAAAAGCACAGGTCGAACGACAATCTTCTTCGGGTGGTGGTGGCGGATATGGGG
>JAPYRM010000067.1:2361-5365 GCA_029941175.1 Halobacteriales archaeon | reverse complement strand
ACTCACAGCTTCAACGAGAATACAAACGTTTCTTTAGTATATCTTTTACACCCTCTCTAATCTTGATAACTATATATGGTCTCGAAACAGGCCCAATTATATCGACAATATGGCCCACTTTTTCTAACTTTTCATCAATAACTTTTGTCCCTATCTTCGGACGTGTTTGATCCTCTCCTTGTACTACTGCTATCGAGCCTGTAATAGTTTTGACTTCACCTATTCGCTTCATTTCTAATCGCCTTTACATATGCAGCAACAGCTTGGATTATGTCATTCTTCGCAGAATCACTTGAATTTTTTACTCTCACTCTTCCTGTTTTTACCCACGGCTGTCGTGAATATGATTTATCTTGTTCAATTTCCGAAGAATATCCTATCTTATTCAATGCTAGCTCTATCTCTCCGACTGTAGGATCTTCCACTGCAATATCACTTGGAACGCGTCTCCCCTCTCTTCTCGTTTTCTGAGAGTCTAGATATGTTGGGTAGATGAGCTTGTCCCCCATACCTTGATTTGGTTTCTCTCTGAATTTATACTTCCTCTTTTCCCAATTGTCTCAATTTTATAGTCCTCAATACAACACTTATTTATTTGACCCAAATTTAATTGTGTATCAATGCGCTACATACATCGCGTAACTGTTTGGTCATTAGCTCTTACCACTCTATTGATTCTGGTTTCTTTAGCTAGTTCTGGAATTGGACCTGTCAAACTATCTTCTAATTTATTTATCAAAATCCTACTCACTACCTTCTTCGACGAAACTAATCTTCTCACCCCAACGGATATGACCATTTTAGTCACTTTGAGATTACCCCGTATTATTCTCGCTGCTATAGTGGGATTCGCACTTGGGGCAGCTGGAACTGTCATGCAAGGATTTTTTAGAAATCCTATGGCAGATCCCTCTATTATTGGCGTATCTGCAGGAGCTGCAACTGGTGCGGTCGCGGTCATAGCCTTTGGAATTTCTATTCCATTTGGCATTGAAATTGCAGCTATTATTGGGGCACTTGTAGCTGCATTTTTTGTTTTCTATGTCTCCACAAAAAACAACCATACACCTGTTGCAACGCTTTTGCTCGTTGGAATAGCAGTCCAAACCTTTCTCGGAGCTATAGTATCTCTTTTGCTCCTTCTCAGTGGTGAAAATCTTCGACAAGCAATCTTTTGGTTAATGGGGCATCTCCACACCGCAAATTGGACCGATATAGCTTTCACCTTGCCCATAGTTTTACTCGGATTTTCATTCTTATTTTTCTTCACCCGAGATTTGAACGCTCTTTACCTTGGAGAAGAGAGTGCCCATAGTTTAGGCGTGAATGTTGAACAAACAAAAAGAATACTCTTGGGCGTGGCTAGTCTCTTAACTGCAGTCGCGGTTTCTGTATCTGGGGTGATTGGATTTGTTGGCCTCATCATTCCTCATATCATGCGTACTCTAGTTGGGCCAGACCATCGCATACTACTTCCTACAAGTGCGTTAGCCGGAGCCATATTTCTAGTCGTGGCCGACACCGTAGCCAGATATGGTGTCGCAGAAGTACCCGTTGGAATTGTCACGGCGCTAGTCGGGGCCCCCTTCTTCATCTATCTCTTGCGCAACAAAGGTGGTCCTGCATCATGACTTCCATTAAAGTCGAAAATGTCTCTGTTCACATCGATAACATGCCCATTTTAAAAAATATAAGTGCAAACTTTACCAAATCTAAATTTATTGGAATCGTGGGCCCCAATGGATCTGGAAAAACCACACTTTTGAGAGTGTTAAATGGGCATATTACGCCCACTGAAGGTGATGTCTATGTGGGATCTGATCCCATAGCCCGACTCTCTGCACATCAGATAAGTAAAAAAATTGCTGTAGTTCCTCAAAACACGATGGTTTCTTTTGATTTCACTGTAAGAGAAATTGTAGAAATGGGTCGTTATCCTTATAATTCTCGCTTTGGAGGATTCGATTCTCATAGTGATATAGTTACTTGGGCGATCAAACAAACCGATCTGTCAGCACTCTCAGAACGAACTATCAATTCATTAAGTGGCGGCGAAAAAGCACGTGTATTTATCGCTAGAATGCTCGCCCAAGAAACTTCTGTCTTATTACTCGACGAGCCCATAGCTAGTCTTGACTTTCGCCATACTTCACACGTCTTGAACCTTATCAAAGACCAAGTCGACAACTTTGGAAAGACCGCCATCGTAGTTTTACATGATTTGGAATTGGCAGCAAATTTTTGTGACCAACTCCTCTTGTTATCCCAAGGAGAAATCTTATCTATGGGGACTCCAAAATCAGTTCTCACTCGCAGAAACATACAGGATGCTTTTCATACAGACGTTTCTATAGAAACTCACCCTCTCACTGGCCTCTTGACAATCAATGTGATCGATCCGACTAGATGATGGATTATGTTTATAGCCATCGATATTTGTTATAAAATGTTTAAACAAGATTTCCTCCAAGAAATGTATTAGTACCTTTCCCCCTTTTATCTATACAACCAAATGAATCCAATTCTCTCTAAAGACGCACTTAAATTCTTAGATTTAGTTTCCCCCGAACCCGACGAAATTTTACTAGAAATGGAACTCCTTGCAAAAGAGAGAAATTTTCCTATTGTGGGCCCCCGGGCTGGAATGGCAATAGAGCTCATCACCATTTTATCTCGTGCAACAAAAGCATTTGAATTTGGCTCAGGATTTGGCTATTCCGCGTATTGGATTGCCCGTGGACTTCCTCCTGGTGGATCTGTTGTTTTAACTGATAGAGACTCAACCGAACTAGACCTTGCCCGTAATTTCCTCGGCCGTTCAGGACTCGCAGATAAAGCAATATTTGAAACAGGAGATGCCCGCGAAATTTTCGATAGTTATTCCGAACAATTCGATCTAATTTTATTTGATCATTATAATCGTGATTATTTACCCGATTTCCGCGCTGTGAAAAACAAACTTCTCCCTGGTGGAGTCCTCATCGCTGACAACGCTATGTCGGGG
>JAPYRM010000067.1:0-2351 GCA_029941175.1 Halobacteriales archaeon | reverse complement strand
GGGTTAACGGTAAGTTTCGAAGGTTTGCTCTCATTCTTAGACCCCGATTCTGAAGACCCATCGCTTAATGAAAATACTCTTGGGACTGCAAATTATCTACTCGAATTGAAAAAAGATTCTTCTTTTAAAACATTCGTCATACCCCTTGGGGATGGGATAGTGGTAAGTGTTCCAATCTAAAATCTATTAGATATCATTCCCGTTTCAATGTACATGCCCCTGTGTATTCTACATCTTTAATATTTTTTATAATCGCATCTTTTCCACAAATGGGACAATTTGGATTTTTTCTTATCATCGTTTCCTCAAACGACATATTCAACGCATTATATTCTATGACCCTTCCTTGTACTAACTCTCCCACACTTGCAATATTCTTTATAGCTTCTGTCGCTTGCATGCTCCCTATCACTCCCGCAACACTCCCCAAAACCCCTGCAGTTGCACAATCAAGAATAGTCCCGGGAGGTGGTGCAGTTTTGAACAAACACCGATAACACGGAGAATCATCTCTAGCTGGGAATGTCATAACCCGTCCCGAAAATCTAAGAACTGCCCCATAACTATATGGTTTCTTGGACAAAGTGCAAGCATCATTTATTAGAAAGCAGCTCTCAAAATTATCTGTTCCATCGATCACAAAATCATACTTCTTAATCAAACTCAGAATATTATTAGGTTTCACCTCCGTATGATATGTTTCTACCTTTACATCTGGATTGATATTGCTTATAAATTCGCGCGCACTTTCGACTTTTTGTCTCCCCACATCCTCTACTCTATAGATAACTTGCCTATGGAGATTAGAAATTTCCACGGTATCTCTATCTACTATTCCCATGGTCCCGACGCCCGATGCAGCCAGATATTGAATCACCGGAGACCCAAGTCCCCCTGCACCTATTACTAACACCTTACTTTTCAATATAGCATCTTGCCCATTTGGTCCGATCTCTTCCATTATAATCTGTCTAGAATAGCGTTCCAACCCCTCGCGATCGAGCTTTGGACCCTCCATCTAGACACTTAGGCCGCTTTTAAGATAAATACACAGCTAATCTTTCCCACTCTTTACATTCTCTATAAATGCTTTTAAGTCAGCTTCCATGTTAACCAACACTATGTCAATAAATGGGGGTATAACTGCCATAGAACTACATGACAAATTAAAGGCAGGGGATAACGTGCAAATACTCGATGTTCGCTCAGAACAAGATTATCTCTCAGGCCACATACCTGGTTCGATTAACCTGCCTATTTCTCGTTTTGCAAGAGACATTTCCACTATAACTCTTGAACCCACTATAGTAGTCGTTTGTGCAGTAGGGGACAGTTCTCTACAGGCTATACGTTTACTAGACTCTTATAACGCAGTTCCTCAAGAAACTGAAATTTTGAATCTTATAGGTGGATACCATAATTGGATTTTTTCTATTCCTTCCAACTAGATTCTCAATACTTTCCTCTTCTTCTCTTCCAAATTCTCCATCGGAATTGATATATCACCTCTATCTGGTATTGGCGAGTATATGGTAATCGAATTCAATATAGATGGGGACATTTTCACAGCCCACCTCCTTGAAGCAGAAGCTCCAAAGTCTACTCAAGCATTCCTTTCTCTCCTCCCCATGGACTCAAAACTCTTCCACGTTAGGTGGAGCGGATTTGCCGTTTGGATTGACATAGACGATGTAAACCTTCCCACTTTGCCACGTGAAAATCATACAGTTTACCCTTCCATTGGGGACATATTGCTCTACCCTGGTTTTCGTAGTGTAAAAGAAATATTAATATCTTGTGGACCGACGTGCTTCAAAAGCACAGCGGGAGAATTAGCAGGCAATCACATAGCCACTCTAGATGCCTCTCGAAAAGAGCTAATAGAGTTAGAGCTCTCATCACTTGAACACGGATCAAAACCTGTAACTATCAAGGAAATCTAAACTTCTCTCAACAGAGTTTTTACATTTGATATAAGGGTTTTTGAATCTACAAAGACCAATTTTAACATAGGTTCTTTTCCTTCTGAACCCCTATCAATTATTTTTGTTATAAGTGGCCCTTGTCCACTAAAAACTTCTCTCGCGCCCCACTCCATAGTTTTTCCCTCACTTTCTCTGACAATCTTTTCTTGTTCTCCCCGACTATATTCTTTTGTTTCCCAACCAATTTTTCTAATTCCCAATTCAATTTCTCCATCAAATCTACAATTCATCGCAAATCTCAAATAAGGATGGTATTCTCTAGCCTCTTTTAGAAATCTAGCAACATGACTCGAAGCCCCAAACGCAACCCCGTCTCCTACATTTACTCCTTCAGACGTTTTTGTAATTCTTCCTTCTACACCTGCC
>JAPYRM010000066.1 GCA_029941175.1 Halobacteriales archaeon | reverse complement strand
TCTTATTTCCATGCGATCAAAGAAAAATTTTAGTCTTGATAACTTTATTAATTAACAACGTTTCATGCGACTCATTCAAGTCTCTACCTAGCAAAGCGTGACTATGCAGCTTCAGGGTACAATTCTTTTTGGTCATGAATTTGACTTAGTAGAAGGTACCATCACCATCGAGAATGGTCACATCTCAAATATAGAAGAAGAAGCTACTTCTAGTACTGATATAATTCTTCCCGCTTTCATAAATTCCCATACTCATATTGGAGATTCCATAGCAAAAGATGCCGGATCTGGACTATCTCTAGACGAATTAGTAGCACCTCCCAATGGACTTAAACACCGTCTATTGGCTGCAGCAACTCCTGACGATCTAATTTCTCAGATGAGGAAATCTATTAATCTAATGGAGGATACTGGAGTTGCCGCCTTCGCAGATTTCCGGGAAGGTGGCATCTCCGGAGTCAACATGCTACACAAAGCTCATTCCAATTCTAACGTAGATGCAATCATTTTTGGTCGAGAAACCATTGATGTCTTGGATATCGCAGATGGATTCGGAGCAAGTGGATCTAGAGATTCGGATTTTACCCATGAGCGGAGTTCAACCAAAGCCGCAAATAAATTATTTGGAATCCATGCGGGTGAGCGCGATAAGACTGATATAAAAACTGCTCTAGCTCTAGAACCCGACTTCGTGGTTCATATGGTGCACCCAACTTCTGAACATCTTGACCATCTTCAAAACGCCAATATTCCAGTTGTGATTTGCCCCCGATCAAATCTTGTCACTGGTGTTGGACTCCCTCCTATAGACGATCTACTAACCCATACCACCGTTGCACTTGGAACTGACAATGTGATGACGAATAGTCCTTCACTTTTCCGCGAAATGGCATTCATTTCAAAACTCTTTGATATCGACCCACGTGAAGTTCTGCGAATGGCCACTTCTTCTGGGGCAACAATTTTTGATCTTAATTATGGTGTCATAGAGCCCAACCGAGAAGCCAAGCTTTTGGTACTAGATGGGGATTCTAATAACCTTTCAGGATCTTCAGATATAATTAGCTCTATAGTTAGGAGAGCAAGTCCTTCTGACATTAAACAAGTCTGCCTCTGAACCTCGTCCATTTATTTTTCATCTAATCGCCGTTATCACTCCACCCACTAACGCATATATTGTGTCTTTTCCTGCTACAACTGATGGGGGACTCAAATACCTGGGTTCCTTGGATATCTCTATCGTTCTGCTCATTTCTCTTCTGAATGCTTGACCAGGGATGGGACTCCTTTCAGGTGTATCAATTTCAATCACATTGACGCTTGCCACATCTGATCTATTCATTCTTTTCTGCAATTCACCCACATATATCTCTCCTCCTGCTATTATTGGATTTCCCAATTCTACAGACGAATATTTCATATTTTCAAATTTTATAGTCCATAATCTTGATCCACCCTTTCGATCTAATGCGACCATTTCTGCAACGCCATATGCCCTCTCTGTACTCTCATTTTGAACAGAAACATAGAGTGCTTCTGAGCTTGCAGCCATGCCCATCCACGACTTTTTATCCCTCGATAGAACCGACCATTCCACCTTCCCACAAGAATCGTCTATTGCAGATATTTTCTCCTCTCCTGTCTGATTCGATTTTCCAATTGCGTACACAGTTTCCCCATTCGCAATGACCTGTCCACTTTTATATCCATACCCCATCGGAACCGACCAGATTTCTGATCCATCAGTTTTTGAAATTCTATGGATATTACCTCCTCCTGCTGCATACACCGAATCTCCCTGGATTGCAAAAAGACCAGATATATCATTTGACCTAAATTCCCATTCTATCTCTCCTGTCACCGGCTCAACCGCATATAGTGCGTCTATCTCATTTTTACTAATCCCAAAAACATACAATTTATCGCCTCCATTAACACCCCCTACAAATCTCCATTCTCCCTCTGGCCGAAATGACCATGATAACTCCCCAGTTTCTACACTAAAAGAGTGGATCCCATCTGGGCTCCCTGCATATATGCTATCTTTCATAACCGATCCTGGTAAAAGCGCCCCTCCTTCATACTCTGCAACCCATCTTTGTTCTCCTCGCTGAGCATCTAATGCATATAGTTTTCCAATTCCTGCAATCGTCTGCCACCCTGCATAAACCACATCATCCCTTATCAATGGCCGCATGACTGATGTACTTGAAATAGGCATTCTCACATTCCACGCCAATTCCATCGTATCTGCGTTTGGATCTGCTCCATAATTTTTGTGATCTCCTGTAACACTACACCCAAAATGCGGCCACCACCCCTCCGATCCTCCCCTATCTTGATATTTATTTTCCTTCTTCTCAACCCCCTCTGAACATTCATTCCCATTTGCTTTCCCCATGCATCCTGCCAATCCCAAAACCCCCAAACTTGATATTTGAAGTATTTCTCTCCTACTTTTCATTGTATTCATGCCCTATTCTATATCTCTAAAATTTTAGTCCTATCTATTGCAAATTTATAGCATTACTCCCAAATCAATCATTTTTGCTCAAAATATTTCACCACGTTTTCTTTATGGAATGATCACAATCTTTCCCATACTGCTCTGACTGTATATCATTTTTTGGGCTTCTCCTGCCTTTTCCAGTGAATATCTTTTTGCCACCAAAACTTCCAGTGATTCTTCCAACATCATTCTGGAAATCTGATCTAAAATGGAACTAATTTTTGGAGTATTAAACATACTCATCATGTATATCTCTAATTCTTTCGATCGAGCAATTGAAAAATTTGGAATTGCCACTTTATCTCCCCCTTGACCAATTCCAACTATCCTTGCATTTTTACTAGCAGCTTGGACATTTAATCCCATATATTCATCACATCTATGGTCAAGAATCACATCCTTTTGTCCTGTATTCTCAATCAATTCCGCAAGATCATTTTCATTGTAATCAAAAACGTGTTTCGCTCCCAACTGTTTTAATTTTGTATGGTATTCCGATCTAGCAGTGGTAGTTACTTCTGCCCCAATCTTATTGGCTAATTGAACAGCTATATGTCCTACTCCGCCACTTCCTCCATGTATTAGGCACTTTTCACCAGCTATTATGTTTGCATGATCCACAAGAGCACGCCAAGCTGTAACTCCCACTAGTGCAATCGCAGCACCCTCTTCAAATTCAATCGGGTCTGGAAGTATGGCTAGATTATCTCGTGGAGATATGATGGATTCTGAATATGTCCCATCTATATCTTTCCCTAGTCCTGTACCATACACCCGATCTCCCACTTTTAAATCGCTTTTTTTAGATCCTACTTCCTCTACTACTCCTGCAAAATCTGATCCTGGTGTCCATGGAAGCCGGGGCACTTTGTATGTCCCCTCCCTAAAATACGTATCAACAGGATTTACTCCAATTGCCCCCGTTTTGATTCTAATTTCCCCTCTCTCTAGTTTCCGAGATTTTATTTCTTCTAACTGCAAAACCTCCACTCCTCCATAGTCATGGAAGCATATCTTTCGCATGGTTCCTATATCATTCCTATGCGGATAAGTCATCATATTCTATCCAAAATAGACTTTTTATCAAATGAGGAGATTTAAACATCCATAGGGTTTCACTTTACATCAATGCGTTTGCATGAATATCAAGCAAAATCAGTTTTCTCAGATGGTGGAATCCCCATTCCTCTATCCGGATTGGCCAATTCCGTCGAAACAGTATTAGAGGAAACTAACCGAATAGGCTATCCTACAGTTATCAAGGCACAAGTCCATGTTGGAGGCCGTGGCAAGGCAGGAGGAATAGCCCTAGTGCAGAATGATAAAGAAGCCGAAACAGCCGCAAATAAAATATTGGGAATGGATCTCAAAGGCTATTTTGTATATGAAGTTTTGGTAGAACAGGCTATCGATTTCATAGATGAAATCTACTTGGGAATCACCCTCGATCGAAGCTCTGGAATGCCTGTTGCTATGGTTTCTTCTCAAGGTGGTATCGACATCGAACAAGTGGCATCATCAACCCCGGGCGCTATATCTAAAACTTACGTAAATCCTTTACTTGGTCTCTCCAATTCTCAAGCTAGAACTGCAGTATTGGATGCCGGAATCTCTTCAACACTAACTGATAAAGTCGCCAACATACTTCTGTCTCTTTACAACATTTGGGAAACTTCCGACGCAACAGAAGCTGAAATCAACCCTCTGATGGTGTCCAAGAACGGAGATGTGATCGCTACAGATGCGGTCCTGAACATAGAAGATGATGCACTTTTCAGACAGAAAAAATTAGCCGATCTCCGGGATACAAGAAACAACAATGAATTGGAATCAAAAGCAAATCTATACGGATTTAACTATGTCCGTTTGGACGGTAATATTGGAATTATCGGAAATGGGGCCGGACTGGTTATGACAACACTAGATCTAGTTGATCATTACGGTGGGAATCCATCCAATTTCCTTGATATCGGTGGTGGAGCCAGCTCCGATAGAGTCGAAAATGCACTTGATATTTTATTTGAAGACGAAAATGTCGATTCAATACTTTTCAATATTTTTGGTGGTATAACCCGGGGCGATGAAGTAGCTCGGGGAATAAACGACGCACTTGAAAATTTCGATACACTTCCAAAACCGATTGTAGTCCGCCTCGATGGGACAAATGCAAAAGAAGGGATGGAGATTCTAAATACAGACCACCTCACCGTCGAATCGACACTTGAATCTGCCGTCCAACGTGCAATTGAATTAGCATCAAAAGGAGGCGATTGAAATGAGCATATTGGTGAACAAAGATACCCGAATAATTGTTCAAGGAATTACCGGGGGCCAGGGCGCATTTCACACAGAACAAATGGTAAACTATGGTGCAAATGTAGTCGCAGGAGTGGTACCTGGTAAAGGTGGATTGGATTTCAATGGGATCCCCATCTATGATGCCGTTAATACTGCTATGGATGAAAATGATGCTAACGCTTCAGTCGTTTTTGTACCACCTGCATTCGCTGCAGATGCTTTATTGGAAGCCTTCGACACATCACTTGATCTGGTCGTTGCCATTACAGAAGGGATCCCATCTCATGATATGATGAAAGTTAATTTTTCCATCCCTCCGCACGCCCGTCTATTGGGTCCCAATTGCCCAGGAATCCTTACTCCTGGGGAAACAAAACTAGGAATTTTACCAGGAGATATTTTTACCCCAGGCCCCGTCGGTCTCATTTCACGATCTGGAACTCTTACTTACCAAATTGCTTCAAATTTAACCAATTCTAATCTTGGACAAACTACTGTAATTGGTATCGGTGGGGATCCTATAATTGGAACAAATTTCATCGATTGTCTCGAACTATTTGAATCCGAT
>JAPYRM010000065.1 GCA_029941175.1 Halobacteriales archaeon | reverse complement strand
CTGTTACCTAGTGCAACTACTTTTGCAGTCAGAGTTAAACCTGCACCGCTTACTGCAATGAACATTAGATACATCAACCAAAATTGCCAAGTTTTGATCATTTGACCTGAAGTGAAGTCAAGAGAAGAAGGTGGCGTAGAATTGACTTTTTCTTCAGAAATAAGCTTTGTATTAGTTTTGATTTGAAGCCAATCATCAGGAGGATCTCGAAGGACCAAAGCGCCCACGATAACTCCGATCAGGATCAAGAGTCCCATGTTTTGGAGGACATCCGGATAGCCAGCTGCAGTTGCATTTACTCGGACATATGGAATAAACAGTGCACTCCCACCCGCAAATGCCATCGTTCCAATTCCTGTCGTGAGTCCTCTACGGTCGGGGAACCATTTTAGAGCGGTGTTAACAGCAATTGTGTAGATAATACCTACGCCTATTGCGCCTATAGAATATAGTATATATATTTGCCACACTTCGGTCGCTTGAGAGATGCCGATGTAACCACCTCCGGCGAGAATACCTGAGAGAAGAGTTAACTTCTGGGGACCATATCTATCTCTCCACCATCCAACGGGGAACTGAGATCCTGCTTGGAAGATAACAAAAAGGGTAAAAACTACACCTAAAACATTTAGGGGAACACCTAGACTAGATGCCATAGGGCCTTCAATGGAAGACCAAACATACTGGTAGGGACTTACCAATCCCATCATTACTGCTGCTGCTATGATCTGCCACCATCGAGAAGAGAGGTATTTTCGACCAAGAATCTTGAACCCCAATATTTCACTAGCTAGGGCAGAATAATCGAGAGATGAATTATCCATGGCTAAGAGAAGTTTCCGGGGGAGATTATAGTTACGAGTGATAAAATGTTAAAAATTAGGCATTTTGAACATCAAGTAAGTTATGCGCAATGGTAATAGCTTGATCAGCGTGTAAAGAGACCGGGCTGAGATTTATTGCAGTTTGGGCGTATTCTTTTAATATATCAAGTTCAGAAGAGGAGAAATTGTGGTGATCAGAAAGGATGAATACGGGTTCAGAAGGGAATGTGAACTTTTGAGAAAGAAGTCCGTCCTCATTTAGATAAATGAAAGTTGCACCGGGGTCAATAGAAGTTAGTAAAGATCTGAGATTTCGTTTAGAAATATAGATACCAGGGGTGCTTTCTAGCTCTATTTGTCCAACAACATCTACTACTTTTTCTAATGCTTTTTTTATTAGAGCTGCAATACATCTTTCGTCGGGGTGGAGGTAGCGTGTTTTAGAACTCTCGATACGGATGGTAATTTGATTCTGTAGTAAGAGATAGATACGGACGTTAGGTCTAATTGCATGTGATGTCAAGAGAGATGCTCCGACACATCTGCAAAGTATATCCATCCTTCCCCCGTCCCCGGGGAGATCATTTAAGGAAAAATCGGGGGTTATTTTTGCTGTGTGACTTACTACTATAAATTGCCGCATAGGCCCACTTTTATTACGAGAGATAAATCTTCATCGATGTGGTTAGTCGGGTTATTAAGATAAAAAAGATGGCCAAGATAAATGCAGAATTACTTAAGTTTTATCGGCAGTAGTACCTATGTATGGATTTATTTGAAGAGGTAGAAAGAATAATAGATCAGGGTGAAATTTGTGATTCTTGTATGGGACAAGTGTTTGCGGAGAGGGGGCATGGCCTAACCAATAGAGAGAGAGGAACGGCTTGGAAGACTATCTTGGCCATGGAAAATAATAGCATTATAGAACGAAAAGTGGATTGTTGGGTGTGTTTAGGGGAAAGTTATCGATTTGAGGAATGGGCAGATTTGGTAGTGGTAGAATTGGGAGAAATTGAATTTAAAACGTATAAAATTGGTACTAAAATGTCTCCGTTACTTGACGAGAATGCTAAATTGCTGAGAGAACTAGTAGGAGTTCCAATAGATTCTGGGGAGTCTCTTAAAACGGAAATGAATCGGGAGGTGGGAAAAATAGTAGGCGATAAGATGAAAAAATCTTTTGATGCAGATGGTCCAGACATAATAATACTGTTGAATGTTCAGACTAGATCTGTTGAGATTCAAGTGAATCCAATATTCATATACGGGAGATATAAGAAACTAATCAGAGGAATTCCACAAACAAAATGGCCATGTGGAAAATGCAAGGGGAGAGGAACAAGTGTACATGGTGTGTGTGAAAGGTGCGAGGGGTCTGGAAAGCAGTATGAGGAGAGTGTGCAAGAGCTGATAGATTCGGTTGCCATTATACAAATGGAAGGGGAAAGTTCTACATTTCATGGCGCAGGTAGAGAGGATATCGATGCAAAAATGTTAGGCACAGGTAGACCATTTGTAGTGGAAATTAAAACTCCTAAAAAGAGGTCTATAGATCTCCAAGCGTTAGAAAAGAATATGAATAAAAGTGCATTTGGAAAAGTGGAGGTAGAGTTAGAAAGTGTTGTGAATAGGAAGATGGTATCTCACATAAAAGAATTACCTGCGTCAAAAACGTATGAAGCTAGAATTAAATTTGACAAGAGTGTGGAAAAAGATATGTTAAAAGGGGCACTTGAGATGTTAGATGGGGCTGAAATTAAACAAGAAACTCCTACAAGAGTCGTCCATAGAAGAGCCGATAAAACAAGGGTAAGAAAAGTATATTCTGCGAATGGAGAACTCACAAGTGATTTAACAGCGAAGTTGGAGATCCATGGAGAAAAAGGACTTTACATAAAAGAATTAGTGAGTGGCGATAGTGGTAGAACAAATCCTAATTTGACAGATTTGGTAGGAGTGGAAGCGGTGGTAGAAACATTAGATGTAATATCGGTAGTAGCTGAAGAGGGGAGATTCGATGTTCCAGAATACATACTTAGGCGGAAGGGCGAGAAGGGTTTAGAAGAATAATGGCAATAATTGGAGTGGATGAAGCTGGCAAGGGCCCAGTGATAGGATCGATGTTTGTTGTAGCCGCAAGAATACGATCAGAAAGAGACTTGCCAAACAATGTATTGGATTCAAAAAAACTCACACCTAAGCTTAGAGAAGAAATTGCAAAAGAACTCGTCAAAGTAGAATATTTTTCGATGGGCATACAAGAAGTAACCATCGAAGAAATTGACAGGCCAGATTCAAATATGAATATATTAACTGCGGAAGCCCATGCAAGAGCTATATCGAAAATAGTTGAGGATGGGGATTGCATATACGTAGATGCTGCTGATGTTAATCCTGGGCGCTTTGCCAAGAGGGTTCTAAATGGATTAAATGCCGAAGTCCAAATCATTTCAGAGCACAAAGCAGATCAAAAGTATCCAGTCGTTAGCGCAGCGAGTATACTCGCAAAGGTGACGAGAGATGCACATATTGCAGGGTTAAACAATACGTATGGAAATATGGGTAGTGGTTATCCTTCGGATGGTAGAACTAGAGAATTTTTGCAGAAATATATTCTAGAGAATGGGGCGTTGCCGAGCTGTGCACGTAAATCCTGGAAAACAAGTAAAGATATGTTGGGCAAAGCCGCGCAAAAATCGATCGAAGAGTGGGATTGAAATATAATTTATTTTAGCTTAAGTAAGAATTTTAAAATATCGCCATAGGCAGGACGTGTTATAAGTACCCCTATGAGCACGCCTAAAATTGTCACTATTGCGAATCCACGTAGGTCGCCAAGCGAGAGAATGGCTAGAGGGCTAAGTGCAACTATTGTCGTCACTGCAGCTGCCCCAATAATCCAAAATGCTGCCCTGAAACGATTACGGAATATTCTTGTTGAAGTAACGGAGCCTTCGGCCATAACTTCATCTGCAATAATGATTAAATCGTCCACACCGGTTCCGATTACTGCTATAAATCCTGCAATATGTGAAAGATCCAATGCCAACCCAATGGCAGAGGATAAACCCAGTAGAATGATAACTTCAGACAGTGCAGTGATCACCATGGGGAAAGCTACTTTTATTTCACCATAACGGAAGAAAACTACTGCAGCGACTGCCAAAATAGAGATCGCGCCTATAAGAAAAGAGTAGATTTTGAAATTCTCGGCTAAACTAGGAGAAACAAAATTAATAGTACCAGAATCTAAATCGAGTGGTGCAGGTAATGCCCCGGCTCGGAGATTAAGACGAAGAGAATCTGCGTTAGTTCTGTTTGTGGATGTCATGACAAAATTCTTGCTATTGATAAATTCACCTTTCCTCAGTGAATCAGAAAGGCCAGGGGATATAGATGCTGAGTAGACTATGTCCCCATCTAGGACAGTATGGATACAGTATCTCAATTCTTGGGGGAGTGAAGTTGTACAAGAATTGGAATTACTTTGGGAAGAAAATCCATATTGCTGCATGTATATCTGGAAATTGGATGCCCCTTCATTTGTCAAAGTAACAGGTACATGAGGAGATGCAATAGAGACTGTTGGGTCTTGAACGGTTCCAACAGTTGCGATATCATCTTGTGTGAGTACTACGGCATTACCCCATTCCCCAGCTCTAGTTGGAAATTGCACCATTACCTCTACAGATCCACGTTTTTCGACTAATTTTCGAACTTCATTGCTGTTGTAATTGGGAACTTCAATTATGATAAAATATTGACCAGAGGGCGTTGTTGATTGCTGTACGGTTGCACCATTAAGTCCAGATTCATCGAATTTCTTGTTAAGCACTTCGACGGTGGTTTTACGTGTTTGTGCGGTGACTCCTGGACGGACTTCGCCATAGGACAGGTTGGCACGAGAGAGTGCCAATTTGAAATCTTCAGGGGAAATATCTGAAAATATTTCAAAAGTCCCAATCCCATTTGATCCTATTTTTGCATCAACGTCACTACGAGATAGAGAAGGGAATTGGCTTAAAATGGTTTCTTCTATATTAGATTCTTGATATCCAATAAAAGATACTTCTTCTGCAGTCCAACCAACAATCGGGGCCCTTAGACGAGTGCCACCAGAAAGGTCTAATCCATAACTTATGTTTAGATCTAAACTATCGGAATTCGAAGTAGAAGAGGACCCAATGGGGGATATAATAATCATGCTGAGAATTATAAGGATTGAGAGAGCGAGAATACGCCAATTGGAACGAATATTCATTGTTGACCCTCGATATACCATCGTAGAAGGCTAAAGTTTAAGAGATAGGTGTTGAGTAGATCTACAATTAGACCGAAAATAAGTACCACTCCGATCGAAGTTAGAAGATCGACTCCGAATAAAAATGAGGCAATCGTCATGACTACGATTGCAGAAAGTGATGTGAAAGTCATAGTGAGCCCAGTCCTCATAGCGTTGTAAGTGGATTCGTAGAAGTTTCCTTTGCGTTTTAATATATGATTGGTAAGTAATATATCAGAATCAACGCTGTAGCCTATTAGCATTAATAAAGCTGCTAC
>JAPYRM010000064.1 GCA_029941175.1 Halobacteriales archaeon | reverse complement strand
GACGACCTAGCTATTATCAATACCAATGGTGGTGTATTCTCCTATCCTGGAAAAATTGGAACCGGGCCATATGTACTCAAAAATGATGCCGTACCTGAATTATCTGTAAATCCTATTTTTAGTAGTAAACTTGCACGTATACCTTTAATCTCTTTAATATTTGGAAAATTTCCCTGGCTGTACAAATCGAAAAATCTTGAGATGCCACCGCATCTTATCTCCAGAAATTCCACCTGCTCTTATTTATTCCTCATAGTAGGTGGATCTGAAAATAAAGCAGTGTCCATACCGAATAGTCGTGCCATTTCTCAAGCAATGAACCAACACTTAGATACTCATAACTTATTTGGAAGTTTCATCTTGAATTACTATGCTTATTTCTTCGCATACGATCTCTCCCAAAAGATTGAAACTATGCGAGAAATTCTAACCACTGGTTTATCGTCTACCAAATGTTTCGAAATCCGATCTAATGATCTATATAGCTATCCTCGCATCGTCCTTGACACCATTAATGGTAAAAAATAATTTTACCCTTCCCCTCTTGATAATTTTCTATCCCCTATGATATACTTAATAATCCCTCCAATGAAAAAATAATTCCCAATGGAATTAAGAAAAAAGTGCGGGATTATGTATGCAGATCTATATCTTACGCTTTTATACACCATTTTGACCATTTCGATACCAATTGGAATTCCTATTATCAAAAAAACAGATTTCCCCGTTGCCAAAAACGCAATTCCAGCCAATAGGCCCCCTGTGATATATCCAATTGGCCTAAGAATCAACAAATCTTTCGCCCCACTTTTCCAACCTGCATACTTTACATATGGAACGAAGGTCCTTCCGTACCATTCCTGCTGCTTATAAAATTCTTTAATCGAATCAAATTTTCCATATCTAGTGCATTTCTCCTCTAAAATAATTTTACCTCCTTTTTCTTCTACTATTTTTCTGACTTTATTATAAAATGTCCAATCTTCTCTAAACCCAAGTGGTTCGAAACCACCTGCCAATTCAAAAATGTCCTTTCGATAGAAGTGAGCAGGAGGGGGCGGTGCATTAGTATTTTTCTTGATCAACTTTGTTATATCTTCCACCGGTGAGTATGCTTTCATTAATACACTATCTCTGATGGAATTTGCCACCGTTCTAACCGCCGCCATCTCGGAGTCTTCATTAAAATGGGCCATTGCATTAGAAACAAAATTGTGACTCAAAACCAGATCCCCATCAATAAAACACAACACGTCCACATTTCCACCTTTTATCGCATATTCTGCCCCCTGGTTCCTAGCCATTGGCAATGATTTATTCTCACCTTTTTCTAGAATGACAATAGCACCATTTTTTTCAGATATTTCCACGGTTTTATCCTTCGAACCACCATCTACTACAATAATTTCTTTGTTTGGGTACTCATCGTCATTCAAACTTTGAATTAATTCCCCTATCTTGCTCTCTTCATTCAATGTTGGGATTACGACTACACAATTTAACATAACATATTGTCTCCACTACCTTCTCTTAACTCTGCATCACTTTACTTCCGCGTTTTGATATATTTTCTGTTCCGTTCCCCCCCAAAAAAGAAACCGTATAACCTAACTATATCCTAATCCCACCTATTGTAACAACAACCATGTCTTCTCCCTCCTCGAGCAGTCCTCACTATTACTCTATACACGACATTCTTCATATCCGATCGAACGTCGATCTTCCCATTCCTGACTATTTCCGTATCTCTTCTCCGCCTACTTCTTTTAACTTTGATATTGATGTATCTGAGGAATCTCTCTCTCTGCCTTTTACAGAAACAGAAATGCATCGGTGTAGCATTTTCTTTGTTGGACACAATGAATCCCAACTTGCAATCGATTACAGGCTTCCCTTTCTAAATGTAAAACTTCTATTAACCGATCTTGAAAATACTACTAAAATTTCATTTACAAAAGATTTCAAAAGATTTGGAGATTTGACAAATTTGTTCAATACAATTCTGTTATTTAAATTTATTCAAAAAGGGCATACTCTAGTCCATTCTGGTTGTATCTCAACTTCTGATAGTTGTTATTTAATTTCTGGAATGCGAGATACTGGAAAAACATCAACTGTCCTGTCTCTAGTTGACGGAACCGATATCAAATTTATGTCCGACGATCTAACCGTAATATCCAAAAATGGCCAAGCATTTTCATATCCCACTCGTGTAGGCATTTCTCCTTACACTTTGACAGGTACTTCCATCTCGTACACGCCCCCTACCTGGAAACAATGGGTTGCAAAACATCAGCTACTGCTATTTGGACTTGAAAGCGTATTTAAATTTGAACTCAGCAAACGAATAGACGTTCCTTCTTCCCTCATAGATACCTCTGGAACGATCAGCGATGTATTCCTTTTGCGATCTGCAAATAAAAATAAAATTTCATCAATTCCATCTTCAGTCGCAGTTCAAAAATTACTCATGACCACTACTGAACTAATTGACCCTTTCAGAATCTATTCTCTCAATTTTTATGCTTATTACACGAATTTTGATTCTGCAATGCTATTTGAAAAAGAAAAAGAAATCATTGAACATGCACTTTCAAACGTCACTTGCTACGACGTTTGTGCTAACAACGTAGAAGAATTCCACAAACTTATACAGAACCAAGTCGATCTATGAAAAGTATTATTACAACAATTCGTGGGGTATTGGAATACCAAGTTTTAGCACATTTAGTAGGCATTTGGATAGTTATAACTGGGGGAAAAGTCAAATCTAGGGGGATTTTACTAAATGTAAAAAATAATAGAATTACCAACTCTGTGAAGTACGATTTAGTCTCTGATAAATTCGAAGAAAACGAATTCTATCTACTGGAAAAGCATCTCTTGCCAAATTTTGATGTTGTGGAACTTGGAGGTGGACTCGGATTTATATCTTGCTATGTTGGACAAAAAATAAAACCTAAAAATAAACACATTGTGATCGAACCAAATCCCTTCATATTGCCCATCCTATACTCTAATCGCATGTTGAATGGTTGTAAATTTGAAATACTCAATCATGCCTATTCTCCTACCCCTGGATTTGTAACATTCGATGCAAGTGGTCCCTTCGAATCAAGTCGTATTGATGTAAATTCTTCTGATACAGTCCAAGTAGAATCTATCACCCTTGGGCATATTATCGATCAATACAAACTAGACCAGTTCCTCTTACTCCTTGATATAGAAGGGAACGAATTCGACTTAATCCAACACGAATTTGACATCCTCGTACGCCACTGTCCTTTGATAATAATCGAATTTCATAACAAATTTGGATTAATTCAACCCATGGTGTCCAAATTAGAAAGTTCAGGATATTCTACTTTTGAGAATGGGGATGTATATGCCTTTGTCCGAGATTAGTTCCATTTCACTATTCTATACCAACCGCCCAATTGCATTTCTAAATTCTTTTGCTTGATTCTTTTCAGTTAGGCCCCACACACATTGTCTATGATCTTTTCCTCTTTCAATCCTTTCTACCTCTCCCATCTCATGACAATTAACCATGCAATTGTATATTCCATCTTCTGTACTCGAACTCACCTGATCTTTTGGAACCAATTCTTTAGTCCCCACTTGCTCTGTAACAATAGTTGGAGTGGCAGAGAGCATCGCCTCTAAACTAGCCACTGGGAATGCATCTGCCACGGACGGTTGAATGTACACACTTGCCCTCTCTAATACCTGCACCAACTCTTTCACAGATACTTTCCCTGGTGTTTCTATGCCTTCTCCTCTTGCATAACTCTCATTTTCATGACCCGAACCTATTAAAATTAATTTCGATTTTGGATCTGCATCCTCTCTAAACCTCCCGAATGATTTACATAATCGGTGATAGTTCTTCGAAGGCCTAGCACTTCCCACAGAAACCACCACAAATTCATCTTGGTCCGATAGAGGTTCTAACCTCGATAGTGGCCCATATTTTTCATTTTCAATGGGTGGGTGGACAATTTCATATGGTAAAGAGCCTATGTATGGCTCACACCATTGATATGCAAGATCACTCACCGAAATGCACCCGTTTATGGTTCTATTTGTTATCGGTTTGACCATTTTCCATAAATATCTAGTTTTCCTATAATTCAAGGTATGGAATGTTTCATCTGCTATCAAAAATATTGCCTGGGATCTCCTATCTTTTATATTATTATAGACAAGCACTGTTTGCAACACTGAAGATCCCTCTGCAACTACTATTTCGTACCCTCTACGTAACTTGAGACCCGTTTCTACACGTCTAATAATGCTATTTCTACTCTTATTGCCCGCCCCTCCCCCTTCAAAGTGCTCATATTCACAATTTATGGAGTCCCCAAACACCTTATGGGCGTAGTGGGGCCCTTCTCCTTGATAAACCATACACACTCGCCACATATCGTAACAACTTTTTACCTATCCGCAAAAGCTCTTCCGACATAACCAAATTTCCACACAAATGAAAAACAGCCTTACATCTAGTCTCTCCCAAACTTCACTTGCACACTTCATTGAAAAATGGTGTGCTGAAATATCTCTTATTTTTATCTTTCTATTTATGCTTTGGATTCGAATGAGGGCGTATTCTTTATATTTTTTCAATGATCAGATATATCTAGCTGGAAACGATCCTTGGTATCATCTCAGAATGGTCACTTATACCACTCATCACTGGCCATTTAACATGCCTTTTGACCCTTGGACAAATTTCCCTTATGGGACTCAAGTAGGTCAATTTGGAACTTTATATGACCAAATTGTAGCCACATTTGCACTAATTATCGGAGTAGGAAGTCCATCCACTGAGTTAATCATGAAAGTACTCATTATCACTCCTGCACTCATTGGCTCTTTAACTGTACTCCCTACTTATCTTATAGCCAAACATTTTGGAGGAAAAAGTGGAGGTATCTTCGCTGCACTGTTACTGGCTTTATTACCGGGGGTATTTTTACAGCGAAGCATAGCAGGTTATTCAGATCATCATGTCGCAGAGGTATTTTTCCAAGCCATTGCAATACTGACCTTGTTAATTGCAATCACCGTTTTTCTCGATGACAAACCCGTGTGGGAATTGGTTGAACTAAAGGACTTTTCCAAATTAAAGAGGCCTTTAATATGGGGAGGAATGGTAGGGCTGACGACTTTACTTTATCTTTTGGTGTGGCCCCCTGGGTTACTTCTAATAGGGATCTTCGCTATATTCTTTTTCGTTAGATCGAATATGGATCATATCTCCGGAAATACTCCCGATTATATTGCATTCCTCGGCGTGGTCAGTATGGCTTTTGTAGGATTGGCACTTCTCTTTTTTGTAAATATACCTTACCCTGCAGAACTTACGTCTGTATTAAATTTCAGAGTCACCAAC